>NZ_JSWE01000124.1 GCF_000815465.1 Candidatus Jidaibacter acanthamoeba
GTGACGTCATTTGAAATCTACAGACTTGTACTTTTTCATATAGCTAATTATTAAGTTGCTTGCCTTACCTTATATTGTTATGAAGGATTTTGCCAAGTTTAAATTTTTTATAAATGGGATAAACTAAGATAAATCTCTTCAATAAGCTGCAAGGTATCTTGAAGTGTATTTAATTTAATAGGGTTAAACTTTTCTAAGGTGTTATTAACTATATGATAAATATCTAAAAATTTTATCTTGCCTTGCAGAAAAGCCTTAACCGCTACTTCATTAGCAACATTTAAGGCAATAATTTCGGATTGGCTTTTGCTTGCGGTATCGATTGCAAGTTTAAGCAAAGGAAACCTAATATAATCCGGTGCTTCAAAATGTAGTTTACTTAGCTCACTTAAGTTTAAAGCTTTATGTTTAATATTTAAACGATCGGGGTAAAATAATGCATAAGAAATGGGAACGCACATATTGGGGTGACTAAGTTGGGCTATAGTTGAGCCGTCATCGTAATTTACCAACCCGTGAATTATCGATTCAGGATGGATTATTACCTCTACCTTAGACGGAAGAAGATTGAAAAGCTTACAAGCTTCAATAAGTTCTAAGCCCTTATTCATAAGAGTTGCGGAATCTACTGAAATTTTGCCGCCCATCTTCCAATTCGGATGATTTACTGCCTCTTCAGGGGTAACATTCTCCATTTCTTTTAAGGTTTTATTTCTAAAGGGGCCGCCTGAAGCAGTTAAAGTTATGCTAGCTACTTTATCTTTCTGGGATAAATCAAGTGATTGGAAAATTGCGCTATGCTCGGAATCAACCGGTATTATCCGGGTTTTATATTTATAAGCTGAGGAAAGCATTATTTCTGAAGCGCAAATTATACTTTCTTTATTTGCTAAGCCGATCACTTTAGAACTTTTAATTGCAGCAACAGTAGGTTCTAGTGCATTAACCCCCATTATCCCGGCAATAGTAACATCGTATGGTTTTCCGGCAATCTCAATGAGAGCATCACTTCCTGCATGGATATTAATCTTTTTGCCCGATAAGCTTGATTTTAATTCATTATAAAAACTTTCATTTTCAATAATTATATCCTCTACATCAAATTCCACTGCCTGCTCGGCAAGCAGTTTCCAATTAGATCTTGCAGATAAAGTTTTTACCTTAAACTTGTCAGGATGCTCTCTTATGATTTTTAAAGTTTGGGTGCCGATAGAGCCGGTTGAGCCTTGAATTTGTACTGTTCTTATATCCATTATAGGTTGCCGTTAATTAAATAATATCCTGCAATAAAAACCGAAGCGGTTACTACGCTATCTATTCTGTCTAAAACCCCGCCATGCCCGGGTATAAGTGCGCCGCTATCCTTAACTTTAAAAATTCTTTTAAAACCGGATTCAGCTAAATCACCTATTTGGGCTACTATAGAAAGAAAAAAACACATTGGAAGCCAAGATGGTATATTTAATCCTGAAAATTTAATATATGCTCCACCGATTATGCATGAAAAAATAATTGCTCCTAAAGCGCCTGACCAGGTTTTAGAAGGGCTGACTAGGGGCATTAATTTTGCTCCCCCGAATGCTATACCGAACACATATGCTCCTATGTCCGATGCCCAAACAGTAAGCAACAGCCATAATATAATATTTAAACCGTTGTCAAGTTGCCTTAAATAAATTAGAGAAAGGCAGGGAAGGGCTATATAAAAAATACCAAGTAGGTACCATAACTTTTTATATTGTCTAAGCGGATTTGAATTTACGATATGCACCCATTCCATACTCATCAAAAGTGCAAGCAAGGTAATTAGAGAATTAAATAAGTAACCCCCTTTATATACTAGATAAAGTATAACCGGAGCAAGTATTACCGCAGATATGGTTCTGGGTAATAAATTTTGCTTTATATAGCGTTCTTTTATATTATTATCTTCCATATCTTCTGGTTCTCTTATTATAATCATTAATCGCTTCACTCAGTTCTTTTTCACCAAAATCCGGCCATAATTTATCAGTAAAATAAAGTTCCGAATAAGATAGCTGCCATAGTAAAAAGTTGCTGATTCTATATTCTCCTCCCGTTCTAATTAAAAGATCGGGGTCGGGTATATTATTCGTATAAAGAAACTGATCAAATTCTTCTTTTGCTATTTCTTTTATATTCTTGTTTTCTTGTTGTATATAGTGAGCAAAGTTTAGTGCAGCCTGCCTAATTTCATCCCTGCCTCCGTAACTTAAAGCAATGATTAAGGTGAAAGTGTTGTTCATTGATTCCTTCTCAGCCTTATCGATTAACTCTTGGATTTTCGTTGAAAGATTGGTACGCTCACCGATAAATTTCACTTTAATTCCTTCCTTGATAAACTTTGAAATATTATTAATTAAATAATCTTTCAGTAAATTCATCAAATATTTAACTTCTTCCTCAGGCCTTTGCCAATTTTCAGAAGAAAATGCATATAATGTAAGATATTCCACTCCCATTTTTCGGCAAGCTTTAATTATTTTTTCAGCTGCTTCCGCGCCTTTCTTATGCCCTAAATTTTTAGGCAGTAATTTAGCTTTTGCCCATTTGCCGTTACCATCCATAATAATTGCTATATGCTTAGGTGGTGTTAAATGCATTTAATTTCCTTATCTTAGAAGTAGCTGGAAGTTATAAATTATTTATAATAAATTCTCAAGTTTTTTAGAACTCTTAAGATACTTCTAAATAATCTAAAAGCACTTTTTTAGTGCTTGTTTTTTCAAATGCTACTTGAGCGTTATCATCGGCAATAGAAAGAATAATTCCATAGCCGAATTTTTTATGAAAAACTCTTTGCCCACGTCTAAGCCTATCAGCATTAGAAGCGCTTGAAGATAAGAAAGAGGGAAGGGAACAATCAAAGGCTTCTTCTTTCTTAAATTGCGGTTTTAAACTTCCGAAGCTATTGATTATTTCAAAATGCTCTTTGGGTAATTCATCAATAAACCTTGAAGGTTGGTTATATTGATAATTACCGTAAATTCTACGGTTGTTGGCAAAGGAAATGTAGAGCTTTTCTTTAGATCTGGTAATCCCGACATATGCAAGTCTTCTTTCTTCTTCTAAACCAAGCTGGCCGCTCTCTTCAATTGATCTGCTGCTCGGAAAAATCCCTTCTTCCCAGCCAGGTAGGAAAACCGCCTTAAATTCCAATCCTTTAGCTCCGTGCATAGTCATGATATTGACAACGTTTTCATTAACAATACTATCTAAATCACTTACTAAACTGACATGCTCCAGAAACTCGCTTAAAGAGCCGTATTCTTCTAAACTTCGAATTAACTCCCTAACGTTATCCAGTCTTTCTCTCGCTTCTTCGGTTGCTTCCGTTTTCCACATATCTATATAGCCAGACTCATTGAGCATTAAATCAACTGTTTCGGTATGAGATAAAGTTTTTAATGTTTCCGTCCATCGACCAAATTGTTGCATAAGTTCGGCTAAGGATTGCCCGGCCTTACCTTTTAATTGTCCGGCATTTAAAAGCATTTTTACTGCAGCAAAGAGAGATATGTTTTTTTCTCTTGCCGAAATATGTATGTTTTGCAGTGATGCCGCACCGATTCCGCGCTTAGGCGTATTGATAATTCTCTCGAAAGCAAGGCTATCATTAGGGTTTACTAATGCTCTGATATAAGCAATCGTATCCTTGATTTCAGCACGTTCGTAGAATTTCATTCCGCCTATAATTCTATAAGGTATTCTTTGGTAATTTAGACTTTCCTCAAAGCTTCTGGTTTGGTAACCGGCTCTAAGTAAAATCGCTATATCGGAATAGGGTAAGGAATGGAATCTTTTTAATGAATCGATTTCATCTGCTATATATCTGGCTTCTTCCTTATCGTCATAGAATGAATTCAACCTAATTTTTTCACCGTGTTGCTGATCGGTCCATAGGATCTTTCCATGCCTTTCCTGGTTAAAGGAAATCAACTTGGTTGCTGCACCGAGTATATGATTGGTCGATCTATAATTTTGTTGCAGCCTTATAACTTTAGCACCGAGAAAGTCCTTATCGAATTTAAGTATATTAGTGATTTCTGCTCCCCGCCAACCGTAAATTGATTGATCATCATCTCCGACGCAGCAAATATTATTGTGTTGCTGAGCAAGTAACCTAAGCCATAAATATTGTGAGACGTTAGTATCCTGATACTCATCAACTAATATATATTTAAACTTCCTTTGATATTCCGATAAGACGTCAAGATTATTATTAAAAAGTTCTATATTATATAGCAGAAGGTCACCGAAATCCACCGCATTTAAGTTTTTAAGACGATTTTGATATTCCGCATATAGTTCGCTTAAACTTTTGCTGCCGAAAAAATATGAATCATTATAAGGGACTTTGTTATGAGTAATTGCTTTATCTTTAAGCCTGCCAATTTGGTATAAAAATAATTTCGGGGAATGCTTTTCAGTATCAATGTTAAAATCGTTAAAAATCTGTTTTATAAGACGCAGCTGGTCATCAGTATCGATAATAGTAAAGTCTTGATTTAAACCGACTTCCTTAGCATGCCTTCTTAAAACTTTTGCGGCAATTGCATGAAAAGTGCCGAGCCATAAACCTTCAACTGCAATACCATTTAAGGTCTCAACTCGGTGCTTCATCTCTTTTGCAGCCTTATTAGTAAAAGTTACGGCTAAGATTTGACTTGGGAAAGCATTTCTAAGGTTTAAAATATGAGAAATACGAGTGGTAAGCACCTTAGTTTTACCCGTTCCGGCTCCGGCAAGAACTAAAAGGGGCCCTTCTATAGTGGTTACTGCCTCGAATTGATCTTTATTAAGATTATCGAGATGTTGCATTTTAGTTTCCTGGGATATCATTTTATTTGGCTTGCAATTTTTTTGATTATTTCGGTTGCTTGCTGTTTGGATTCCGGATTATTTAAAGCTAATTCTATATTTGCTTCAAAGAAACCCATCGGTACTCCGCAATCTAACCTCTTACCTTGTAGTTTATACCCCCAAAACTCTTGATTATGAAGCATTAATTTCATTGCATCGGTAAGTTGTATTTCACCACCACTGCCTTTTGGGGTTTTTTCCAGATAATCAAAGATAGTTGAATCCAATATATATCTGCCGATTATTGAAATATTCGAGGGGGCATTTTCAGGTTTAGGTTTTTCTACCATATCCTCAATTTTTAATACTCTCTCGGAAGAATTATTTCTTGTTTTTATAATTCCGTATTTATGTGTTTCATTGAGCGGGATTTCAGATACGGCAACAAGATTGGATTGAGTTTGGTTATATTGCTCAACCATCTCAGCTAACAAACCTTTCGAGTTAGGGGTGATAAATAATTCATCGGCAAGTAGAACAGCAAACGGTTCATCCTGAATTAAGTTGCGTGCGCACCAAACGGCATGGCCTAATCCTAACGGCTGCTGCTGTCTAATAAAAATAATATTTCCGGGTGCTGGCAACCAATCTCTGGTTAAACATAGTGCTTCTGCCTTCTCTTTTTCTGATAATGCTTGTTCAAGTTCAAAAACATTATCAAAATGATTATTGATTGCGCTCTTATTACGTCCCGTGATAAAGATAAATTCTTCAATTCCCGCATTAACCGCTTCTTCGAATGCATGTTGAATTAAAGGTTTGCTGGCAACGGGTAGCATTTCTTTGGGTAAAGATTTTGTTGCGGGCAAAAACCTTGTACCAAGTCCTCCGACCGGAAATACTGCTTTTCTGACTTTTTTCACTTTAATTTATACCTCTTGCGCAAAATAAAAAAATGGTGCCCGAAAGAAGACTTGAACTTCCACAGCTATAAAGCTACTAGTACCTGAAACTAGCGCGTCTACCGATTCCGCCATCCGGGCTTTTTTAATTTAGGAATCTATGGTGAAATTAGATTGTTGTCAAATAGCAAAACTTAGTAAGTAAAATTACTTTATACAAATTTTACGGGTGTAGCTTTTGGTAGTACCATACACCATCATTCTTCTTTAGGGTATTTATCTTCTAAAGAGTTTGAAAACCTTCGTCATAATAAATATACATAGGCATCGCATGTTTACCCCACAGGGGAACTTCAGGACTTATAGGGCAAAATTATAATTTATAAAATGACCTTATCTTTACTTACCTAGTCCTTTGGGCGGTCTGGCTAATGGCATTGGATATATTTGGAGTTGATAGGGTTTGAGAATTACCCTGATTTGGTTGTGATACGCCGGATTGGCTTAGTTGTTCCCCTAGTTTTCTTATATCGTTTTGGTTAGTGGCACCCTGCTGTTGACCTTGACCTTGACCTTGACTTTGACCTTGACTTTGGTTTTGGCTTTGGTTTTGACTTTGGTTCTGACTTTGGTTCTGACTTTGGTTCTGACTTTGGTTTTGACTTTGGTTTTGACTTTGGTTTTGACTTTGGTTCTGGCTTTGATTTTGACTTTGGTTTTGACTTTGATTTTGACTTTGATTTTGACTTTGGTTTTGACTTTGGTTCTGGCTTTGATTTTGACTTTGGTTTTGTGTCCTATCTAGGTTTTGTGTCCTATCTAGGTTTTGTGTCCTATCTAGGTTTTGTGTCCTATCTAGGTTTTGATTTAGATTTTTATCAATTTCTTTACTTACATTATTAAATAAATATTTAGCAATATTTTGACTAATGTTAATTACTTGCTTTATTGCTTCTCTACCAGTTGTTTTATCTCCTAACTTGTTTGTAGCAATATCTGTAGCAGCTTGACCAGATTTACCTAATATCAAATCAGATATATTTTTAATGAATTTTTGAGTAATACTTTGATCATTGTTTTTTTGAGCAGCTTGCTGTGTTTCTAATGAGTTAGCCTTATTAGCTTTATTAAGTTCCGGCTTCTTTTTATTTTCCGAAAGATTAGGATTTGTTACTTGAATACTATTTTCCTTAGCTACTTGAGGAGTATTTTGTTTTATTCCTTCTTCAGGTTTCTGATCATTTTTTATAGCATCTGAAGCTATATCTTTTTTACTACCCGTTACTTTATTAGCAATCATTTTTACCGCAGCTACGGCCAATCCACCGATAACAGTGGTTAATATAGCTATAATTAAGGGCTCTAATCCTGTCATATCAATCTTATCATAATATTACTTATTATATTAAGATTACATTAAAGATAGTTAATGAATAGTTAATGACCCTAAAAGATTATATTTTCTTAATTAAGAGAGCATATTTATATAAGCTCTCTTAATTTGATAAACTTACATATGTATCGGTTTAAAGTAGGTAGCGAGTGCAGCTTCTTTAACCGCTTCGCTTAAGCCCGGGTGGCCATGGCTGGTTCTTGCTATATCTTCGGAAGCAGCTTTATATTCCATTCCGACTACCAACTCCTGAATCAATTCGCCGGCACTAACTCCGATAATATGAGCGCCTAAAATCCTATCGGTTTTTTTATCAGCAATCAGTTTTACAAAACCGTCGGTCTCACCGTTAGCTCTTGCACGGCTATTAGCAAGGAAGGGGAATTTGCCAACTTTATATTCAATTCCTTCACTTTTAATTTGATCTTCGGTTTTACCTACCGAAGCAACTTCAGGATAAGTGTATACTACACCAGGAATTGCATCATAATTTACATGCCCGTGTTGCCCGGCAATAATTTCAGCAACTGCAACACCTTCTTCTTCAGCTTTGTGAGCGAGCATTGCTCCTCTTACTGCATCCCCGATTGCATAAATATTTTTTATACTTGTTTCAAAATGGTCGTTAATAGGAATTCTTCCTCTTTCATCAAGCTTAATGCCGATATTCTCTAAGCCTAAATTAGCAGTGAAAGGCTTGCGCCCAACTGATACTAACACTATATCAGCTTCAAGGTTTTCTTTCTTTCCATCAGTAACCGATTCAAGCTCTAATTTAACGGAGTTGCCATCATTTTTAGCGGAAAGAACTTTGGTGGAAAGTTTAAATTTGATACCTTGTTTATCAAGAATCTTTTGGAATTCCTTAGAAACATCGCCATCCATTCCCGGTAAGACTCTGGGAGCAAATTCAACTACGGTTACTTCAGCACCGAGTCTTGACCAAACCGAGCCCATTTCAAGCCCAATATAGCCCGCTCCGATTACAACCAGTTTCTTAGGAACTTCAGTAAGTTCAAGAACACCGGTTGAAGATACTATTTTCTTTTCATCTATTTCAATCCCCGGGAGTTGCACAACATCTGAGCCGGTCGCTAAAATAATATTACCGGCTTTAATTTTTTCAATTCCGCCGTCATTTAAGGCTATTTCAACCTCATTGCCGCCAAGTAATTTACCATAACCTTTTAAGTAAGTTATTTTATTTTTTGCAAATAATCCTTCAATACCTTTAGTTAGGCCGGAAACTACATTACGTTTTCTTTCCATCATTTTATCTAATGAAAGGCTAACATCTTTGACGTTAATGCCGTGCTCTTCAGCTCCATGCTTGAATTCATGATATTTATGTGATGAATGCAGCAACGCTTTAGAAGGTATGCATCCGACATTTAAACAAGTGCCGCCTAAAGAACCTCTTTTTTCAATACAAGCAACGGATTTTCCGAGTTGCGCAGCTTTAATCGCAGCAACATACCCGCCCGGGCCACCACCGATAACAACAACATCAAATTCTTTCATAACTCTTCACCTTTTTTTATAACTTTTCTTTTTTTATGCTTGAAACTTTTATAATGACAGTTGCCGCATTCGGCTTCAACCAGGTAACGCTCACTTCTAACGCTTTCAGCGGCATTATTAGTCTTTTTTAACGGTTGAGCGACAGCAAAGCTCTCAATTATAGTCTCATTTACTTGAAAATAAGACCAATGTGATTTGCATTTAGGGCATTTATACATGTTTCTAATTGAAATAAAAGTAATAAATGCAACTAGAGGAGCGATAACAACAGCACCTAAACCCAGCCTTATCAGATAATCCGTAGTATGCGGAAACTCTGCAACTTCAAGAGTTATTGACGGAATAGATAACCCGAATAACACACCGATCATTATAGCTTTTTGCCTTGAAGTAGCTTTTAAGTTACTAGGCTTTATATTGCCATAGTGATTTTGATTTTCCTGCATTTGCATAATTTCCGCACTGATTCAATATTTTATATATCAAATAGTAACTTCTCAGGGTTTTCAACCAGTTCTTTAATTTTAACTAAAAATGTTACTGCTTCTTTACCATCAATAATCCTATGATCATAAGAAAGAGCAACGTACATCATCGGTCTTATTTCCACATTACCGTTCACTGCAACCGGTCTTTGTACAATATTATGCATACCTAAAATACCAGATTGAGGAGGATTTATGATCGGAGTAGAAAGGAGCGAGCCATAAGTTCCACCGTTGGTAATACTGAATGTTCCACCCATCATATCCTGCATGGAAAGCTTACCGTCTCTTGCTTTTTTGCCTAAAGATGCAATGCCTTTCTCAACGCCTGCAAATGATAGCTTGTCAGCATCCCTTAATACCGGAACAACTAATCCCTGTTCAGTTCCGACTGCTACACCGATATCATAGTAGTTTTTATATATAATATCATCACCTTCAATTGACCCGTTTACTGCGGGTATTTCTTTTAACACAGCAACACAAGCTTTAACGAAAAAAGACATAAACCCAAGTTTAATACCATGTTTTTCCTGGAATTTTTCTTGGTAAAGTTTACGAATCCTAAATGCTTCGCTCATATCAACTTCGTTAAAAGTTGTGAGAATAGCAGCAGTGTTTTGCGATTCTTTTAATCTTTGGGCAATGGTTTTACGAAGTCTGGTCATTTTAACTCTAACTTCTCTGTTCGAGTTATCTCCGCTTCCTGAAGTTATTGCCTCAGCTTGTTGAGGGAATAACACATCTTCTTTAGTTATTCTACCGTCTTTGCCGCTACCGGTGATCTGATTTACGTCTACTCCTTTTTCTGCTGCAAGTTTATTTGCCGCAGGAGATAAGATTTTATCACTAGAATAAGCAGGGCTTAGAGCAATGGATTGAGGAGCACTTTTCGGTGCCTCGGCTTGAGTAGGTTGAGCAGCTGCCTTACTATTACCTTCGGACATAGTACCGAGTAATTGACCTACCTTAACTAAGTCACCTTCTTTACTTTTTATTTCTCCGATTGTGCCGGAAGCAGGGGCATTAACTTCAAGAGTAACCTTATCGGTTTCAATCTCAACCAGTAACTCATCAACATTGATGAATTCACCTTCTTTTTTATGCCATTTAGCAATGGTTGCTTCAGTCACTGATTCACCAAGCGGCGGGACTACAATATTTACAGACATCTTAACTCCAAAATTTAAATTTAATAAGGTTAACCGAATACTTCTTCTAAAAGCTTTTTCAGCTCAATTATGTGTAATTTCAAGTACCCGACCGCCGGTGAAGCTGAACGGGCTCTACCTATATACCGGGCACGTTTACATGAATGGCCGATATCTTTCAACACCTGCTCGATTCTAGGCTCAACAAAGTAAAAAGCTCCCATGTTTTCATGTTCTTCCTGGCACCAGAAAATCTGAGCATTATTGTACTTTTTAATCACCCCCGCAAGCTCTTTACTTGGGAAAGGATAGTATTGCTCAAGCCTGATAATTGCAATATCATTTGCCCCCAGCTCTTCTCTTTTTTCGGTTAAGTCATAATAAACTTTTCCGCTGCAGATGATTACTTTTCTAATATCGCTTGGAGAAGTAATTTGATTTACTTCATCAATCACAGGTTTGAATGTAGTTTCCTTATCCATTTCTATAAGGCCGGAAACTGCATATTTATGTCTAAGTAATGATTTCGGTGACATAACAACCAGCGGCTTTCTAAAGTTCCTACATAGCTGTCTTCTTAGAACATGGAAGTATGAAGCCGGGGTTGAGCAGTTAACAACCTGCATATTATCTTTAGCACAAAGTTGCAGGAATCTTTCTATCCTTGCCGAGCTATGCTCAGGGCCTTGCCCCTCGTATCCGTGTGGTAATAACAGCACTAAACCGTTCATTCTAAGCCATTTAGCTTCACCTGAAGAAATATATTGATCAATGATAACTTGCGCACCGTTTGCAAAGTCACCGAACTGTCCTTCCCAAATTGTTAAGGTATTAGGTTCGGTAAAGCTATAACCATACTCAAAGCCCATAACTGCAAATTCTGATAAATTACTATTATGAATTTCTAGAGAGGTTTTTTGATCAGAGCTTAAGTTATTTAATGGTGTATATTGAGATTCATTTTCCTGATCAAATAAAACAGCATGCCTGTGTGAGAATGTTCCCCGCTTAACATCCTGTCCGGTCATTCTTACATTGTATCCGTCATTAATTAAGCTTGCAAAAGCTAAGGCTTCAGCGGTTGCCCAATCTATACCTTTACTGGTTTCTATACTTTGTTTTTTGGCTTGTAACTGTCGCTCAATTTTAGGGTTGATATTAAAGTTAGTCGGATAGCTACATAAGGCTGTTCCTAATTTTTGCAGTGTAGAAATTTCTACTCCCGTAACTTCCGGTGCTCGGTTTTTATCAGCCGGCTTAAAGCCTCCCCAGTTACCCTGCAACCAATCCGCCATAGTCGGGTGATAACTTTGTGATTTTTCATATTCTTCATCAAGGAAAGACTTAAAGTTTTTCTTATAAGTTTTATATTCTTCACTGCTAACTAAGCCTTGAGCGCCTAATTTTTCAGCATAGATTGCATCTGGGGTTTTATGATTTGCTATATTTTTATACATAATAGGTTGTGTAAAGAAAGGCTCATCACCCTCATTATGACCGTATTTTCTATAGCAAACAATATCAATAACTATATCTTTTTTAAACTTAGCTCTATATTCAGCCGCAATCTTTGTTGCAAATATTATACCTTCCGCGTCATCTCCATTTACGTGGAAAATCGGGCAGGCTATACTTTTTGCTACATCGGAGCAATATCTCGAAGATCTGGCATCACTCGGGTTTGTAGTAAACCCGATTTGGTTGTTGATAATAATATGTATGGTTCCGCCTGTATGGTAACCTTTTAATTGGCTTAAATATAATGTTTCAGGAACCGAGCCTTGGCCTGCAAAGGCTGCATCTCCGTGAATTAAAAGCCCTAATACCTCTTTTCTTTCGATATCGTTTCTTCTATCTTGCTTAGCTCTTACTTTTCCTAGCACTATAGAATTTACTACTTCCAAGTGCGAAGGATTCGGAGTTAAAGATAAGTGTACTTTTTGCCCGTCGATTTCAACGTCGCTGGAAGTTCCTAAGTGATATTTCACATCCCCCGGAATATCCATATCAGCCGGAAAAGCAAGCTCACCTTTAAACTCTGAAAGCATAGCATGATAAGGTTTACCCATTACCTTAGTTAGTGTATTAAGCCTTCCTCTGTGCGCCATTCCGATTATAACTTCTCTAACTCCGAAGTTTACGGAATATTTTATTGCAAATTCCATTGAAGCAATTGCTCCTTCACCACCTTCAATAGAGAATCTTTTTGCTCCAGGAAACTTAGTATGAAGATAATTTTCAAATACTTCAGCTTCAGTTAAATCAAATAACGCCTTCTTTTTTTCTTCATTGCTGAGGCTATAATCATTTCCGGCGCTTTCAATTTTATTTTGTATCCAATTTTTTTCTTCTAAGTTCTCTATATACATATATTCTATACCGAGGCGTGAGCAATATTTAGAGGAAAGGAATGACATAATATCCCTTAAGGTAGCTTTTTCAGCTCCAAGTATATTTCCTATATATATTTCCTTATCTAAATCTTCTTCGGTAAGTCCGTAAGTTTTGTAGTCAAGCTCGGCATTATACTCCGGCTCTTTAATCGAGAGCGGATCGTAATTTACATATAAATGTCCTAAACTTCTATAAGCTTCAACAAGTTTTACAGCAGCAATAGATTTTTGAATATCTTGGATACCTGAGGTAGCTGCTTCTTTTTTAGCAGGTTGTTCTTTTTTGTCTTGATATCCGATTATAGTATTTTTTCTCGGCTGCCAAGGAGCAGCTGCAAAGGCTTTTTTTATTAATTCGGGAGAATCACTTAAATTTTTAAAATATTCCTGCCAACTTCCATCAACGGATAAGGGATCTTCTATATATTGGTTATAAAGTTCTTCAATAAAAGGTGCATTCGCCCCATAAAGAGGGGTGGTTAATTTTAACTCAGACATATGGTAAAAATATTTTATTTAATATGAATGTATTTTTTAATGATTACATCTAATATGTAAAGCCTTTTTAGCTTATATATGATAAAAAAATTTTCGTGTAATAATCTAATATGGTAGTGAGCCGCATTAAAAACTACAAAATTATTTCTTTAAAAGGTATATAGGAAGCCCGCTTAAAAAGACTGAAATTGATATGATTATCATTTCAGCACTACAGGCAAATAATGCCCAACCGCAGAACAATAGAGCAGCAATAGCTATTATATATGATATTAAGCTAGCCTTATCTCTAGCTAATATTTTTAGTAAACTTAAAATGCATATTGCATAGATAATTAAAAACACAGTGACTGAGTTATCAATTATCTTAGTAAACTGATCAACTAAATTATCGTTTAAGGTAAATAGTATTAACGGCACCATGCCAAGCGAAGCAGCTAAAATACTAAAATATGGAGATCCATTGCTATTTTGTTTAGCAAAAACTTTCGGGAAGAGGCCATCTTGTGCTGCCCCTAAGGCTATCTGACCACTGACTAGAATCCATGCATTAAGCGTGCCAAAGCAAACAACTGCAGCTGCTAGAGAAATAAAATAGTGCAGATTACCTCCAAATGCAAACTTAGCAGCATCAGTAAAAGGAGCTTTAGAGATTTTCAATTGCTCCATCGGAACCACACCCATTATAGCCAGACTGCATAGTAGATTGATTATAGCAACTGTAATAGTTCCAAAAATAATAGCGCGAGGAATAGTTCTTTTCGGGTTATCTACTGAGTCGGCCGGGGTGGTTGCGCACTCAACTCCGATGAACCCCCAGAAAGTTATAAGAGCGGCGGCATTTAATGCACTTAAATTTGATGTACCGGATGTATTAAGAGGTATAAAATTCTCAATTTGAAAGTGTGGGATACAAGCAATGGGCAGCACTATTAAAGGTACTACTTTTAATACTGTAAATACTATTTCTATGTATCCGGAAGCCTTTACGCCTTTTAAATTAATCCAAGTGAAAAACCAAAGAAGTAGTAGCTCTAAAATAAGACCGGTTTTAATGTCAAACCCTCCGAACAATGAGCCAAAATACCCAATTGATGCAATAATGACTGCAGTAGTACTAGACCATGAAATAACCCAATATCCCCAAGCAACAAAGAAAGCTGCATTTTTACCAAATGCTTCTTGAACAAAAACATGAGGGCCGCCGTTTTTCGGAAATCGTTTGGAGAGTTCTGCAAATGCAAGAGCGAGTAAAATAGCGCCACAACCGGTAAAAACCCAACTAAAGGCAGCAATACCACCGAAATGCGCTAGGCTTGCAGGTAGCATAAAAATACCTGAGCCGACTTGACTGCTGATTACAATTGAAACAAGTGACCAGAACCCGATTTTGCGGGCGACAGAACTAGACATGAATAATCCCGGTAAACAAATTTAATATATAATGAAATAGGCTGATAATAATGAGAAAGAATAATAACACGCTGCAACTCAGCGTTTTCGAATAAGAAATTTACAGCTATGAGAAATGATTATACTAAGTATATTCATATATAAATTTTGCATAATTTTTGGTTATTATATAGCAGGGCTTAGAAACACTCAATCTTTTATTTTGGTTTAAATGAGGTTATGTACTAAGTACAAAGTGGTGATTACTTAATTTTATCATTAAGTCTACTGATGCTTACGAAGAAGATCACAGGGGAGAAGAAACAGAGTCAAAATCATAAAGGCAGGAATGTAGCCTAGGAGAAGCTTATGGGTAGCTTTATTTGCCTAATTATAAAGCTACCCATAAGTAACTTTATTCACCTTTAACTTCTATTTTTTTAGTAGCAGGTTGAGCTTCTTTATTTTTCTTAATAGTTATGTTTAATACACCTCCTTTAAATTTCGCCTTTATGCTGTTTTCATCTATATCTTCGGGCAAAGATATGGTTCTTTGGAAGGTACCGTAATATCTTTCATAGCGGTGATACTGCTCATCCTTCTCTTCTTTTTCTTCTTTTTCTTCTTTTTTCTCAGCTTTAATCAGTAGCATTCCTTTATTTATGCTTAGGTCTATATCTTTTTCCTCAACTCCCGGTATTTCAGCTGATATTTTATATTCATTTTCGGTTTCTGAAATATTTATTTTTGGAGTTAAAAAATCAATATCCGCTCCTTTTCCTCTTTCTCTGGGAAAAGTAGGCAAATAATCATTAAACATATCATTCATCATTCTTTCCATATCCGAGTAAAGTTTAGAAAAAGAAGGGTCTTCTCTCCTTATGCTCACTTGATTTCTTTTGCCATTATCCTTAAGCCAATCCCAAGGTATTAAGCTTTTAGCCATATTATCCTCCATAAATTTATATTCAAATAAGGGTGATAATTAATAGTTAGCTAGTATCAAAAAAATTTCAAGGCAGGATAAAGCAAAAAATATTAATAATTGTAAGACTAATATAAACAAATTTATTCTATTATATATAAGCTTAAGTTTTAATTAAATTTTCTGAGATTCAAACAGGGTAAATTGTTTTTTCTTAGAGGAGGGTTTATATATTTTGGAGAAGATTATAGCAAAAGCACCGTTACCTGTTACATTTACAGCAGTGCCGAACGGGTCAAGAAGCATATAAACTGCTGTAATTAACCCTGTCATTTCTCCAGTAAAACCTAAATATTTTTCAAGCAGAGGGCACATGATTATTAGTACCCCACCGGGAACTGCAACCACAGCAAATTTTGCAAGTGCATAATAAAAGGCAAACTTCAACAATGCTGAGGAAGTAGGGAGTTGATAGTCAAAAGTTAAAAGAGTTGCATAAGAAAGAATAATTAGTCCTAAGGCACTTCCGATAGTATGAATATTAATCGTTGCAGGAATTATGGTTTTAACAATTGTAGGATTATTTAAATTCTTTTCAGTTGCAATAATAAGCATCGGCATTGTGGCCATACTGGAAATTGTACTAAACCCGGTAATTGTTGCAGGAAAAACATTTCTTATATAGGTAAAAAAACGCTTTAGAGAAAAATTTGAAGCTATCATATATAATAATATTATATAACAAATTTGTGTCCCGACTATTACAAAAAATACAGGACTATATACTTTTAAAGATTTTAATAAAACTTGATCTGCTTCAAGTTTGAATACAAAACCTAAAATGAAAAGCGGAAGCAGAGGAACAAAAATCCGTTTTAAAAATCCCGTAGAGATTTCATTAAGCTTTTCAGCTATTTTTTCTGCAATAGAGCTTTTTTTTAATGAAAAGAAAATACCAAATAAAAAACCGCCGATTAAAGCAAATTCAGTGGGAATCAATTTCGGTATGCAAAACTCCCATAAAGGCTTAAGTTGAGCCGGGTCATTAAAGGAATTTTGTATCGGCAGATGTAATTTAGGTAAAGCAGTGAAGCTGATGGCAAATCCGGTACAAATAGCTATAAAATTGGAGATAAACACAGCGGAAATTAGTATTACAACAAATTTTATAATATTAGTTTTTAAAGAAATGAGTGAAGAAAATAAAAAACTGAAAATAATTAAAGGAGTGATCAATATTAAAGTACATTTCATAGTTAAACTAATAGCATAAAAAAAACTTTTAATTTCAAGCGGAACAATACCACCGAAAAATAAAGGTATTAATAAAACAAATAATAATATTAAAGGTAGCTTTATATTTTTAATACTGCTTGCTTTTCCTAACATTAATCAACTCAAACCAACAACTATAAGAATTAAATATATAAGAAGTATAATATCTAAATCAATATTAAATATTAAATTATTATATTTTTACGGTATTAATCGAAAACAATTTTTAAGGATTATTCCTGCCTTGTTCGGGTTCATGAGCGCCTAGTACTTTTGCAGTAAACTTGCCGATAACCTTTCTTCCCCTTGGATCAGCATGATGTTCTTCTTTTGAATCTTCTTCTCTTTCAGGTTTAGTAATCAGCTGATCTTCTATGGTGCTTGCCTTATCAAGCTTATTATTTTCTTCAAGTTCATTTTGAAAATGTTGGCTAATAAGGTCAGCCCCCATATTTAAGGCCTTATGCATTGTCTGTTGTGAATATTCTTTGAAATCAGGCATATTTATATTTTATCTCATCTTATTTTTATATTATAAGATATAAATAGTTAACAAATGGTAAACGTATGGGCTTTTCTTTGGGCGATTTTAATCTTTCACTTGCAATCAGATTTCTCAGCATGGATATGGTGGAAAATGCTAAATCAGGGCATCCCGGTATGCCTATGGGAATGGCGGACGTTGCAACTGTGTTATATAAATATTTTTTAAAGTTTAATCCTCAAGCACCCGATTGGGCTGATAGAGATAGGTTTATTCTTTCGGCAGGGCACGGATCGGCATTATTATATTCATTGTTATATTTAACCGGGTATGAAGACATCGATATCAATCAACTTAAGAGTTTCAGAAAACTCGGCTCTAAAACCGCAGGTCATCCTGAATATCATTTAGCTAAGGGTATTGAAACTTCTACCGGCCCTTTAGGGCAAGGTTTAGCTAATGGTGTAGGGATGGCGCTTGCCGAGAGAATGCTCAATGCCGAATTCGGTGATGAATTAGTAAACCATAAAACCTATATAATTGTCAGTGACGGATGTTTAGCTGAAGGAATAAGTCAGGAAGCAATCTCAATTGCCGGACATTTGCGCCTAAAAAACCTAATTATTTTATTTGATGATAACGGTATTACAATCGACGGCCCAATCAATCTTTCAACTTCCGATAACCATTTAAAGCGTTTCGAAGCTTCTAATTGGAATGTGAAACAAATAGACGGTCATGATTATAATCAAATCAGGCAAGCTTTAGAGGTTGCGCAAACTTCGGATAAGCCGATGTTTATAGCCTGTAAGACTAAAATAGGTTTCGGCTCTCCGACTAAGGAAGGAAAATCTTCCGCTCACGGTTCACCTCTTGGCAGGGAAGAGATTGTTAAAATTAGAGAGAAATTTAACTGGCAATCTCCACCTTTTGTTATTCCTAAAGAAATTTTAAATGAATGGAGAAGTATTGCTGCACGAAATCTTGATGAATACAACAGATGGAATAAAGAATTTAATAATAGTAACAAAAAAGATAAGCTAAAAAGTTACTTAAGCGGAGAGATTCCCCTATCATTCAAGCAAGGTTCGGAATCTTTAAAACGAAAATTATGCATTGAAGCGAATACCGATGAACCTAGTCGCAAATCCTCAGAACGCATAGTTGAATTAATGGCGGAGCATATAGAAAATATAAGAGGCGGATCTGCAGATTTAACTCCTTCAAATAACACAAAAGCGCGTAATCAAAACCCTATAACTCCCGGCGATTACAGCGGAAGGTATATTCACTACGGCATTAGAGAGCATGCAATGGCTGCAATGATGAACGGAATAGTGCTGCATGGAGGTTTTATACCGTATGGCGGGACTTTTCTAGCCTTCAGTGATTATTGCCGCCCGGCGATCAGGCTTTCCGCACTAATGGCTTTGAGAGTAATATACGTTATGACTCATGATTCAATCGGGTTAGGGGAAGATGGCCCCACTCATCAACCGGTTGAGCATTTGGCTGCACTAAGGGCTATTCCTAATTTACTTGTTTTTAGGCCATGTGACGTAATTGAAACCTTAGAATGTTGGGATATAGCTTTAAACCAACAAGGCACTCCTTCCGTGCTTGCTTTAAGCAGGCAGAATCTGCCGCAATTGAGAAAAGAATACTTTAAAGAGAATCATTCTGCATTGGGTGCTTATATAATTAAGAAAGAAGAGAAGGAATTAAAGGTAACCATATTTGCAAGTGGTTCAGAGGTAAGTTTAGCGCTTGTTGTTGCTGAAAAACTTGAAGAAGCGGGAAGCGGTGCAAGGGTGATATCCGTTCCGTGTATGGATTTATTTAAAATGCAGGATAAGGAATATCAAGTTTCTCTTACATGTAATAATAGTCTGAAAGTTGCTATTGAAGCGGGTGTAGAGCAGGGCTGGGAAAGGCTGATCGGTGCCCATGGAATATTTATCGGTATGGAAAGCTTCGGTGAATCGGGAACAGCTTCAGAATTATTTAAATATTTCGGGTTTGATCCAGAAAATATTTTTAAAAAAATAACTCCATACTTAAAAAAATAATTTCCAAGGCCTTCCTATAAGTTACCGCATATATTGAGGTCATATATATTTATCAATTAATAATATGATCCGATTACTCAAATTATCAGCATTAATGATTTTATACTTCATTATGCTTTACCCGAGCTTGACTTTAGGCTGTGAGGAAGAAATTTTCCGTAAATGGAACTACTCGTTTTTATAACCGTATTAAAGTGTATGTAGATACCAACGAAGAAAAGTATTTTAAAGAAGCGGTAGAAAAAATTGAGAAGAACTCTAATCCGGGAAATCACGTCTTGTTACAAAACCGAAGGAATGCCCAGGCTGAAATACTTGATTCTACTAAAGATCTTATATACTCAAAACCTAATCAACCTTTGCTTCCCCCTGATGCGGAAATAAAAATAATACCTGCCCATACGATTTTGCCTAGAGGTATAGATAAAATATGGCCAAAGAGGGTAGACAGCGGTTATTATATTTGGCGCACCCGCTTAGATGATAAAGTTAGAGATTCGCATGCAAACTTAGAGGGCAAAGTTTTTGCTCTTGATAATAAGTTAAGCTTCGGCTTGCCGGGAGAGGACTTTAATTGCCGATGTTACAAAGAAGAAATCCCGATTAATGCTGAAATAATTTCCGAGATTATTGAAGTTAAGTATTTAAGGTCAATGAATATTGAGCTTAATATCCTTATAGGAGCGGCAAAAAGTTGTGTAAATCTATTGCAAAATTATGAAAGTAAACCTGGCGGATTTGTGAATTATAATAGTAAAGAATTTTTACGAAAGGAAAATAGTTATCAGGACTAATTTAAACCTCAAAAATATAAAATTCATTTGCGCTTAGTATTATTTATAAATAATATACCTAAAATATTGTTTATAACTTTCTTTAATGTTTGAGAGAATTGTTTCAGAAGTTACTCTTAGCCCGGAAGAGATTCAGGCACTTGCTTCCGATCCCGCCTGTTCAGTTTATCTTTCCGCTTCCGCAGGTACCGGAAAAACCAAAGTTTTAACCGATAGGTATTTAAGGTTACTATTAGATGATACAGAAGCAAAGAAAATATTATGCTTAACATTTACTAACGCTGCTGCCGCTGAAATGCGCCAAAGGATAATGCAAAAGCTACAAAATTGGTCACTATGCAGTCAAGAAGAGTTAGAAAACGAGCTATTGAAATTGCAGGGGAACAAATCCCCGAACTTAATACAAAAAGCAAGGAAACTGCATAAGTATTTTTCTGAAGAAATTGATAGTATTAAAATTCAAACCATCCATTCTTTTTGTTTAGATATTTTAAAAAAATATTCTACATGTGAAAATTCATTTTATTCATATGAAATTATTGAAGACCACTCGAAGAAGAAATTTTTAAAATTAGCTTTTGAACAAGTTTTTAATACTAATACAACAAGTAGTGATCACAATTTAAAATCCTCTGTTGGGCAGTTAATATCCTTTTATGACTATGATAGGCTGGAAGAATTGGTTCAAGCAATCTTAGCTCCCAGAATTAAGTTTTTAAGATATTTATCTAAATTTAATGATGAAGAGCACCTGAAGCAGGGAATCTATCATAAGCATGAAGCGAGCCCTGAGCTATCCGGCCAAGAAATTTTGGCAAAAGCAATGGAGCTTGGTGATCAGATGATTTCTGATAAGATTTTAAATCTGCTAAGTGAAGAAGGTGAACAAATAGGTAATGCTATACTGCAAAACAAAGATTCTTTCATAAGATATAAGAGATGCTTTTTAAAAGCAGATGGAGAAAGGTTTGCCAGATTGGTCAAAGCAAGCTTTGCAAAGAAGTATCCTGATGTTGTTGAGATTTTAACAAGAGAGCAGGAAAGAGTTTATGATGTTGACCAAACATATAAAAAGTATATCTCTGCCGAGCTTTGCTTTTCACTAACTTTATTTTGCAAAAGAATACTTGAGATATATGAAGCATTAAAAGCAGAAGAACAGTTATTTGAGTATGATGATTTAATTATCAAGACTTTAGATTTGCTACAAAACTCCGAAAGCTCTTATTGGATTCTTTATAAGCTTGATATGGCAATCGATCATATTTTAGTCGATGAAGCTCAGGATTTAAGTGAGATACAATGGGAACTAATAAAATCCGTTTCTGAAGAATTCTTTGCAGGAGAAGGAGCAAAAGACTATGATAGAACGGTTTTTATAGTCGGAGATTTCAAACAATCGATATATAGCTTCCAAGGAGCAGACCCGAAAGAATTTGAGGCAGCCAGGGCTTACTTTGAGGAAAGAGCAACTAATGCTTTAAAAGTTTGGAAAGAACTTAATTTAAGCACTTCTTTCAGGACTACTGCTCCAATTCTCGGATTTATTGATAGCTTATTAGGCGATAATCATGCCTTTATTCATAACTATACAAAACATATTCCTTTTCGAAATGGAAGCGGCTATATCGGAATGTTACCGTTAATAGAAAAACCAAAAAATAAGGAATCGGAAGGTTGGCACTTACCTGAATACGAAGATGATATAAAGCATAATCAAAAGAAATTATTGGCTAAGCAAATTGTAACAAAAATTGACGAATGGATTACAAGTAAACGGAAGCTTTACGGACACTTAAGGGCAATAGAGCCGAAAGATATCATGATACTGGTCAGAAAAAGAAGTGAGCTTATAGATTACTTAATTGCTGAGTTGAAAAAGCATAAAATTCCTGTAGTTGAGCATGGCCAATCAAATTTGCAGGAAAATTTACTTATTATGGATTTGCTTTCCCTCATTAAGTTTATTAATCTGCAATCTGATGATTATAACTTAGCTTGTTTACTTAAATCCCCTATAATAGCTCTTTACGAAACACAATTATTTGAAATATGCCATGCAAGAGAAACATCAATATGGGAAAGTTTAGAATTAAAAAACCCGGATGTTTTTAAATATTTAGAAAATCTAAAAAATTCCTCACATGCTTTAAGTATATTAGAGCTGATCAATAAGGTTTTATATATTGATGAAAAGTATCAAATTTTTATAGAAAGATATGGTGACGGAGCTAAAGACTTAATTAATATATTTATTGAAGCAATAATAAAATTTGAGACTTCCTCATTCAGCCTTTGTGCTTACCAGGAATTTGTGGAATGGTTTAAAGATTATAAAGCTAAGTTCGGAAGCTTAGTTCATAATGATAAATTAAGAATAATGACAGTTCACGGCTCTAAAGGTTTGCAAGCACCTATTGTAATTATTGCTGATAGTGCTTCTTCGGAACAATCTCCTGTTGAAAATGTATATTGGGATAAAAATGAAGATTTATATTTAAGTTGTTATAGTGAATTTGACTGCGAAGTAATCAAGCTCGCAAAAGAGTTCTGCAATTCTAATCAAGAAAGAGAAAATTTAAGGTTACTATATGTTGCTTTGACCAGAGCAGAAGATGAGTTATATATAGGAGGATGGGAAAATAACCGCATAAAGGGAAGTTGGTATGATTTAATTTCTAAAAAACATGATAATAATATTGAAGTTATACCGAACTACGCTGAAGGGGAAGCAGAAATAAAAAATAAAGATAAATATATAGAAGTTAAATTAGACAAATCAATAAACTTAGAAAAGAAAAAAATAATACGACCCTCATTAACTAAAAAGGTAAGTGTTAACCCTGCATTTATGGAAAGAGGTAAAGTAATTCATAAATTGCTTCATGAGCTTCCGCAAATTCCGCAAGCAAGGTGGAATAATATTTTAGAACCTTTAGATGAATCAATAAAACAAGATCTTCTCTTAACTATAAAAGCTTTTCCCGATATATTTTTTTCAGTAAACTCAATTTCTGAACTTCCGATAGTCGGAGAATTAAACGGCTCACAGCTTAACGCTCAAATTGATAAAATAATTTTTAAAGAAGACTTTATTCAAATAATTGATTTCAAAACTGATACTCGGCCTAATTTGAATAAGGTTAAGAATAACTATATAATTCAGCTTAAGTTTTATAAGCAATTGCTCCAAAAAAAATATAGGCAAACTCCTATAAAAATTTATTTACTTTTTAGCAGTAATCAGGAACTTATAGAAATATTTAATTAAAGACAAAAAATGTGTACACATTTTATTTATATTAGATTAGACTAAATTTATAATAATTTTCTATTTAGCTGGTAAATTATTTATAGTTAGCAAGTAGCATATAAATTTTATATCTAAGCAGGATAGAAGATTTAACCCTAACTGATACGGTAAATATGGGTATACCTGAACTTAAGTACATTGAAAGTGTACCGGCTATTCTTCAGCAATCCGGAATAAGTTTAAAGCAAAAATATTTTAAAGAGATTATTGATATTAGTCCTGAGATTGGCTTCTTAAAAATAGATATTGAAAAATGCTTGAATGAAGGTGTTATATTGCATGTTTTAGAGCGAATTAAAGATAAATATCTCTTTAGTTTTCATTCCAACAATCTTTTATTAAGCTCTAATCAAGGAACATTAAATGACAAGTTAATTAAACTAAAAATATTAGCTGAAAAGTTTAATCTGCTAAATATCTCTATGAGTGCAACATGGTCGGTTCTAAAAGGAATTCCTGCGGTTGATTTTCTCCCTTTTCCTTATAATGAGAAAAACCTCAACATTATTAGTGATAATGTTATGAGGATTCAAGATTATTTATCACGTCAAATATTAATAGAAAACCCAATGAGTTATTTTGAATTTAAAGGAAATATCAGTGAGCCCGAATTTTTCATGAGAATGGTTGAAAGAACAGGGTGTAGCCTATTACTTAATCTTAATAACATATATGCGAATTCAATTAATCATAACTTTAATCCGAAAAACTACGTTGATATTATTTCAGACAATATAATTAAAGAAATTCATATATCAGGGCATACTAAAGCCAAAGTAAACGGTAAGGAAAAAATCATTGATATATCCAACAATAAAATCAGCAAAGAAGTATGGGAGCTTTACTCTTATACTATCTTAGAAAAAGGGTGCATTCCGACATTAGTAAAATGGGATTATAATTTGCCTGAGTTTAGCGAGTTGTTAGCAGAAGTAAACAAATGTAATGAAATACTGAAATTGAATAGTTATAGAAATGCTGCTTAAATTACAAAAGCACTTTGAAAGATATATTATTACTAAGCAAGCCTCAAAGCTTATATTAAAGCTAATTAGGAGTAGTGATCTTCCAAAAGAAGTCATGCTTGAAGTTTATAGAAATAATGTTTTTAGTAGGCTAATAAGTTCTTTAAAAGATATATATCCTTTAAGCAATAGCGCTCTTGGAAATGAATTCTTTGAACAGTTAGCTAAAGAGTTTATAAAAAAAGATTTAGCAATTTTGAGTTCCAATAATAAAAATGGCGAAAATCTGGCGGATTTTTTTTTAAGTTATAATCATGTTCATAAAATTGATTATTTATCTGATCTTGCAAGGTTTGAATGGTTGGTGCATGAATCAAGCAATGCTGCTGAAGATTATCCGTTGTTATTATGTATGTTGGATGGAATAAATGAAAATGATATCGATTTAGAATTGCGAGCCTCAGTTAGAATATTTCATTCTAATTATCCTATTGATAAAATTTATAATCGAAAAATAAACTTAAAAGAGGCTAAAGAAACCGGTCAGGAAGTATATAGTTTGGTAGTTAGAAACAATTTTAGAATAGAGCTTTTTACACTTGCAGCTATTGAATATCACTTCTTACTACTATTTATACAAAAAGTTACCCTGGATATGATAATTATTGCATTACTGGAAAAGTTTAATATTACCGAAGATATAGTAACGCAAATCATAGAGCGATTATTATCACTTGGAATTTTCAAGGTAAAATAGTCTGATAAATCTATAAACTTTAATTGAAAATAAAACTTATAATGTTACATTTGCTCAAAAATTGCGGTTAAATTTAAATGCAAGTAAATCAGGTTAGAAAATCTTTCTTAGAATATTTTGAAAAAAATAACCATACAATAATGCCTTCCGGTTCTCTCGTTCCTCGCAATGACCCGAGCTTGATGTTTACCAGCGCCGGTATGGTGCCATTTAAAAATTATTTTACTGGTGCTGAAGTTGCTGTTAATAAGAGAGTAAGCACAGCACAAAAATGCGTGCGTGCGGGCGGAAAACATAATGATTTGGAAAATGTGGGTTACACGGCACGCCATCATACATTTTTTGAAATGTTGGGAAATTTTTCTTTTGGAGATTATTTTAAAGAAGAAGCTATTTTACTTGCTTGGAACTATTTAACTAAAGAGGTCAGCTTAAATACGGATAAGCTTTATATTACAATCTATCATGATGATGAAGAAGCTTATAAAATTTGGAAAAAAATTACCGGCTTCCCCGATGAAAAGATAATAAGGATAGCTACCTCGGACAATTTTTGGTCAATGGGTGATACAGGTCCTTGCGGGCCTTGCTCGGAAATATTTTATGACCACGGCGATAAATATTGGGGCGGGCTACCCGGAACTGCGGAAGCGGACGGCGACAGATTTGTTGAAATCTGGAACTTGGTATTTATGCAATATGAGCAGTTAGCCGGAGGCTCAAGAATTGCATTACCTAAGCCGTGTATTGACACCGGTATGGGTCTGGAAAGAATTTCAGCCGTGCTGCAAGGCACTAATCATAATTATGAAACCGACTTGTTTAAAAGCCTAATCAAAGCTTCAGAGCAGGTGTCGGGTAATAATGAAAATCTTACTTCTCATAGAGTTATCGCCGATCATTTAAGATCCAGTGCCTTTCTTATTGCAGATGGAGTTTTGCCGTCTAACGAGGGCAGGGGATATGTTTTGCGAAGAATTATGCGAAGAGCTATGCGCCATATTCATATATTAGGTGCTAAGGAGCCTTTGATGCATAAATTAGTACACACTCTCGTAAATGAAATGGGTGATGTTTACCCTGAGCTAAAACGTGCAGAAACAGTTATCACCACTACTCTGAATCTTGAGGAAGTAAAGTTTAGAGAGACTTTGGATAGAGGATTAAAATTATTAAATTCCAATATTGAAAATTTAAGCATGGGAGAAGAACTAAGAGGTGAAGTAGCATTCAAGCTTTATGATACTTACGGGTTCCCGCTTGATTTAACTAAAGATATATTAAGATCCAAGCAAATTGCGGTTGACGAAGTCGGGTTTGAGAAAGAGATGGAAGCTCAAAGGAAAAGAGCAAGAGCCGCATGGGTAGGATCGGGAGAAAAAGCTACCGATGAAGTTTGGTTCAATATCCATGAAACTTCAGGTGCGACCGAGTTTTTAGGCTATACGTCAGATGAAGCTGAAGCTATTGTGAAAGCAATTATTGTTGACGGCAAACCTGTGGAACAAGCTTCGGATGTAGAAGCAATCATAGTTTTAAATCAAACCCCATTTTATGCGGAATCAGGAGGCCAGGTAGGAGATTCCGGGTTTATTAATCGGCATGAAGTAAAAGATACTAAAAAATTTGCCTCTCATATTTTCGGCCATATTACTGTTCTCAATGGAGAGATAAAATGCGGAGATACTGTGCATGCTAAAATTGATATTGAAAGAAGAGATAGAATAAGAGCTAACCATTCCGCAACTCATCTGCTTCATAGGATTCTAAGAAAACAATTGGGCGAACATGTGACCCAGAAAGGCTCAATTGTTACTGCCGAGAAACTGCGTTTTGATTTTTCTCATTCGCAAGCTTTGAATAAAGAGCAGATACAGAAAATTGAAAAAGAAGTGAACCGAATGGTTATTAAAAATCATGAGGTGCTTACAGAACTTTCTTCCATGGATAAAGCTATAGAAAAAGGTGCGATGGCACTTTTTGGTGAAAAGTATGGTGAGGAAGTAAGAACAATTGGTATGGGAGAATCTCTGGAGCTATGCGGCGGAACCCACGTGGCAAGAACCGGAGATATCGGTTTATTTAAAATTATTTCTGAAGAAGCTATAGCTGCGGGAGTAAGAAGAATCGAAGCGGTCACGGCGTTGGATGCTTTAAATTATGTTATACTTAAGGAGGAAATAATTAAAGATACTGCCGGTATGTTAAAATGCTCGGAAAATGATATACATGCAAGGGTGGAATCATTAATTGAAGAAAAACGAAAAGCTGAAAAAGAAATTTCCTCACTCAGAATAGCGCTCGCTTTATCATCAGAAATTACTTCGGAAGAACTTGGAAGTGTTAACTTTACGGTGAAGAAACTGGAGAATATTCCACCGCAAGACTTGAAAAATGTGGCATTTGAAATCCAAAAACAGATAAAAGAAGGCGTGATATTAGTTACAACCACTTTTGAAGAAAGAGTTTCAGTTATAGTGATTGTTAGCCAAAATTTACAGGATAAATATAAGGCCGGAGAGATCATTAAAGAGGTTTTAACTGCAATAGAAGGCAAAGGCGGAGGAAAAGCCGATATGGCTCAAGCCGGGGGAACTAAAGTAAGCGGTATCGATCAAGCTATTGAGAAGGTAAGGGAGTTTATTTTACAATTAAAATAAACTAACTATATTCATATAAATTTAATATATTAAAAATATTAAAATATCACTTTTATGTTAAAAATAGCCCTTATGATAAATATTAGTGCTAAAAGTAAAATGTTAAATGGAAAATTTAATTATAAAACCGTTATAAAAGGCCGACAAATTGAGGTGCAAGATGTTCCTTTGAATATAGGGCTTTCCCTCATAGAAATAATTAAATTCGGAGATTTGGATCAAATAAGGGCTTATTCAGAGGATATTGAAAATATGGAAGTGGTAAACCATAATCAGCAAACTTTGCATACTTATGCATATTGCATTAATAACTATATTGTAAGTACTTATGAAACTGTAAGTATACCCTATAACAAGCAACAAAATACAATAACTCTTCAATGGTTATATATTTCCTTATGCCACTTAGCTGCAATGAATAATAATAAAGAAATATTACATTATCTATTTCAAACTACAAAATTTCGAACTTTTTCGGTAGCTTATCAAAATTATATTATTTTGAATGCTCTTGATGTTGCACTTGAGTTCGGTAACAAAGAAACTGCAGCATTTTTATTAGAGTCAGGGGCGAGACCTTTTTATAAAGATCCCTTATTGGCAAAGTGGAGAGATATATTCGGAGGTGAAGAGCCCTATTCCTATTTTTATAAAATAATATTATATAATATTTTAAATAAAGAAAATAATTTAAAATATTATGCAGAGCATTATAGCGGATTACCTGCTGAGATAATTAACCATATTTGGTCATATAAGGATAAGTATGCACTTGAAAACACTGAACTCATGGTATCTTGCAGAGATGAAATATTTGAAGAAAGGAAAAATAGTGCTATCATATGCGGAAGTATTATACTAGCAACTTCCTTAGGTTTATGGTTAGGGACAAGCTTAACCTCCCCGTTAATTACAACAATACTTTGCGCTAGGGCTGGCTTGATGTATTACGTATATAATATAGAACACAAGAAAAATGCACTAGTATTTTCTGAAGCAGTGAATTTTGCATTATTGTCCTATTTCTTAGGAGGAATGGATTCAGTAGTAACAAATTTAATATCAATGGTTGCCGTTGAAAGATTCAGATCATTAGGAGCTGAACTCAATAGTAATTTAAAACTTGCAGGAACAGCGCTTGCCGGAATAGTTACGTTTGCCGTTACTAACTATGCTTTTAACTATGAATATAGTTATCTCTCTTGTATCGGTTCATTATTTTTAATTTACGGGACAGGAACAGGTATGAGTAATATATTGAATGCATCTGAAGGGCATGGATTAAAACCATGGCTTAATTATGGAATAAGCTTAATCCGCTCGGAAGTTGAGATATTTGCAGATGTTTCATATAAAACCTGTTTACACGCAAAAGATTATGCAATGAAAAGTATAGATAAATTTACTGATAGAGTATTAAAAAGCTCAAATAATTCACAGCACGGCATGGTAGGAGAAGGAATGGCTCATTAGAGTAACCTTTAATATTTATCAAAATTAATAATATATTAAAACATTAAATTAACATACTCATGCTATTATCCCACTATTTAGTAAAAAATTAAAAGGTAAAAATGACATCGAAATTTATTTTTTTAAATGGAATTGAAATAGAGATCACAAACCTTAATAAGAAAAATAAGTTAACATTAATTAGTAAAATATTAAATGATGATATAGAAAATATAAAGAATTATTTGAATGGTTTGGAACACAGCATTTTTAGAAAAAATACAATAGAATATTTTAATACTTTTAAAGCTAATCAAGAAGATTCATTTCTTGTTATAAATAATAATAAGCAAATAACATTAAAATGGTCATATGCAGCTTGCTTTTATTTAGCGGCAATAAATAATAGTATAGGCGTATTAGATTACCTTATACAAAATAAACTATTTAAAGAATTTTTAGAAAGGGAAATTAAATTACCATCTGAAGAACTTCTAGAAGCTATAATAACCTCTCATTATAAGTACATATTAAGGAATTCACTTGATCTTGCTCTTGAATTTGCCAGTAAAGAATCGGCATTATTTTTGATTGAACAAGGAGTGGAACCTTCATACGAGAAGGGCGAGCATTATTCATATACATACAAGTTAAATTTACATAATGCATTAGCTGCAATTAATAATTCAATAGTATCTTTAAAATATTATTTAAGACAAGCTTACCCTTTACCTAATGAAATGCTTCATGAGATTGCTTCTTACGTAACACCGCTATCTAAAAGAGCTGTTGTAATGATTGAGCCTCTTAGGCAGGAGATATTTAAAGATAGAGTAAAAAGTATTATGAAAGTCAGCTCTTTCATATTTGGGTTCTCTATTATTTTAGGATTGGGAGCGAAGTTTTATCCCTTAGAGACTACCGCACTGTGTGGAGCGGTAGGATTTATGTATATGTGTAATGATACAAGATTTGAAGAATACATGACGAAAACATTTATTCCATTTATATTAGGGGTAGGATTATTTTTTGCATCTATTATAATACAATTTGAAAAAGGTAATAACCCGGAGAATATTAGTATATTATCAGTCTTAGGTTCTCAGGCCATAGTTTTATCTCTATATGAAAGTATTAATAATAATAAGAAATCTATAATTGATTATATTGCAACTTTAAATGAAGAGAATAGTTTGATATTTGCCGACATCTCATATAAAATCTGTTTATCGGTGAAGGAAGCAGCAATAAAAAGTGTAAGCAAGTTTACCGCCAGAGTATCCAAAAGTTTGGAAAATTTAGCTGAAGGAGTAAGTGACTTGCAATCAGACAAGTTTAGCGGGATGATTCGTTAGTATGGAAGAAAAAAGTGCGCCTTTTAAAGAACGCACTTTCTTAAATATTTAGACCTTATAAGCAGCATCAATTGATTCGGGTAATGTTCGTGTTCTTTCAAACTTACTGAGTAAAGGTAATATTACAAAGAAGTGAAAGAAGTACCAAGCCGTAGAGATTTGCCCGATTGTGATATAAGGCTCTTCCGGTGGGTTGCCCCCGATATAACCGAGAATCATGAAGTTAATGCAAAATATAAAGGTAAATATTCTGAATATCGGCCTGTAATTTCCGCTCTTTACGGGAGAGCGGTCCAGCCACGGTAAAATAAAGAGTACAAGTATAGCGCCGAACATTGCGAGCACCCCAAGTAATTTATCGGGAATCGAACGAAGAATTGCATAGAAAGGCAGGAAATACCACTCCGGTACAATATGAGGCGGTGTAACCAACGGGTTAGCTTCTATATAATTATCCGGATGACCTAGCTTATTAGGTTCAAAAAATAAAAATGCAAAGAAGACCAAGAAGAAAACCCCGATACCGAAGAAGTCCTTCACCGTGTAATAAGGATGAAAAGGGATCGTATCTTTTTTAGATTTAACTTCCACTCCCGTCGGGTTATTAGAGCCGTGAATGTGGAGAGCAACAATATGGATTATAATTACTCCGACAATTACAAAGGGCAGTAAAAAGTGCAGGGCAAAGAACCTGTTTAAAGTCGGGTTATCAACCGAGAAACCGCCCCAGAGCCACACAACTATGCTTTCACCAATAAAAGGAATCGCCGAGAATAAGCTGGTGATTACCTTTGCTCCCCAAAAACTCATCTGTCCCCATGGTAACACGTATCCCATAAACGCGGTTGCCATCATAAGCAGGAAGATTAAAATTCCGAAAAACCAAACCATTTCCCGAGGCGCTTTATATGAGCCGTAAAATAAGCTTCTGGCAATATGAAGGTAAACTACGATGAAAAACATGGAAGCACCGACCGCATGCATATAACGAATTAACCACCCGTAGTTAACATCACGCATAATATGCTCAACACTATCAAAAGCCATTTTTACATGCGGGGTATATTGCATAGCTAAAAATAAGCCGGTCAAAATTTGTATAACAAGCGCAAGGCCTGCAAGCGAACCGAAGTTCCATGCATAATTCAAGTTCTTAGGCGTTTGATATTCGGCATTATGTTTTATAAACGAGAAAACTGGCAATCGGTATTCAACCCAGTCAACCACATTTTGAGCTATAGATTTTTTATCTTTAACTTTCATTTTTATAATTATCCTATTTTTATAGTAGTATCGCTAACAAATTCATAAGGAGGAATAGCAAGATTAGTTGGGGCAGGGCCTCTTCTTATTCTACCTGAAGTATCATATTCAGAACCATGGCAAGGACAGAACCACCCTTGATAATCTCCTTTATATCCAAGCGGAACACATCCTAAATGGGTGCATACTCCAACTGTTATCAACCATTTTTCATGGCCTTTTTTTACTCTGTCTGAGTCATCTTGAGGGTCTTTCAACTCGGAAATTTGCACGGCTCTTGCTTCTTCGATTTCTTTATCGGTTCTATGTCTCACGAACACCGGTTGTCCGCGCCACATAACAGTTACGCTTTCACCTTCATTTATTTTTGATATATCAACCTCTGTGCTACCTACGGCGAGCACTGCCTTATCAGGCGCTAATGATTTTACAAAAGGAATAGCCGCGGTTGCAGCACCTGCACATGCAACTGCTGAGGCCGTAAGCACGATGAAGTCTCTCCTTGTGGTTCCGTCTTCATTAGTTTCTTCCGAAGTATTTTCGGTTATATTGTTTTCTTTGTTCTCAGTCATTTTCTTAATTTAAAATTAATAATTGGAAGTATAAGGAATGCACGATTTCTGTCAATTAGCTTATAAAAAAATATTATTTGGCAAGATAATATTCTTTATACCAATCTACAAATAAAGGTATTCCCGTATATATATCAATTGCCGGTATAAAGCCTAAATCCTGCTTAGCATCACTTATGTCAGCAAATGTTTCTTCAACGTCCCCCGGTTGCATAGGTTGATAATTAATTATTGCTTTCTTTCCGACGCATTCTTCAATGACTCTGATAAATTCTTTTAAATCTTCAGCTTTGCTGTTACCCAGGTTATATACTTTATGCCCGATAAAGTTTGATTTAAGTGCGCCCATAACCCCGTAAACAATATCGTTTATATATGTAAAATCTCTTTTCATATTTCCCATATTGTATACATCAATAGGCTTTTCTTCAAAAATGTTTTTAGTAAACTTAAATGGAGCCATATCCGGCCTGCCATAAGAACCGTATACGGTAAAGAATCTTAAACCGATAGCATTAATTCCATAAAGGTGAGCATAAGTATAGCTCATCATCTCGTTAGATTTTTTAGTTGCTGCATATAAAGAGATCGGTTCATCCGTTCTATCCTGAGTAGAGAAGGGGAGTTTCTTATTATTTCCATAAACTGAGCTGGAACTTGCATAAACCAGCTTGTTAAAGTTTTTTATATTGCGACAAAGTTCAAGAATGTTTAAGTGCCCTTGCACATTGCTTCTCTCGTACTCAAAAGGATTTTCTATTGAATATCGTACACCGGGCTGAGCTGCTAAATGAATGATATCTCTGAATTCATGCTTTTTAGCTAATTTGGTTAGGAATCCATAATTGCAGATGTCTTCCTCATAGAACTTAAAATTCTTATGCCGGTTTAATAGTTTAGTCCTACTTTCCTTAAGCTGCTTGGAATAATATTTATTCATATTATCAATCCCAACCACAGAAAAGCCTTGCTCAAGAAGATATTTGGCAACATGAAACCCGATAAAGCCGGAGCACCCAGTAACTAATATTTTAGATCGGTCGATAACATCTTCTATAACATTATCCAATTTAGCAGTTATATCTATTGCACCGACAAGCGGAATTGCTCCTACTCCGGCAGCAGTGCCTGAGAAAGAAGATTTTAGCGTAGAGTTTTCAGATATAGAGGAATTTTTACTCTTTAAGAATTTTGTTATACTATCCATTTAGCTAGCAACATTTTTTATGATGAAAATAAAGGATATAAGCTTTATGTCAATTGTGAAGTAGTAAGAATTTGAAGGAAGTCATATGATTAAAAGAAAAGTAATTTTCTTAATATAGTGTTCCTGAGCACATAATTACTGAAATTAAATTATGTTTTCTAACATATAATAACATTTTTAATTGAATTTATAAGTATTGTATAATAATTTATAACAAATATCAATACATTAAATTAATTGTAAATAAATACAATGATATTAAATGTAATCATTATTGCAGGAAGGGTTTATCTTACTAAAGAATTTGAGCTGTATTTAGAGAATAATTATCATGAAATTGCGAAGAGATTATATGATAATGCGGTGGAAAGCACTGCAAAGCTATATTTTTTTGTAAACGGTGGTGATTTACCAAAGGTGTTTGCAGGTATTATGGGAGAAACTAATGCTTCTCTTCAATTAACCAATGATACTTTACTTGCTGTGCATAGTATTAAAAGTAAATTGCTTCCGTTTTGTAAAACTGAAGAAGAGGTAGAGCAAACTTTTGTTATATTTGATTCAAAAGTAATTTTGTTTAATGATGAGAAAACTAAGTGGAGTGAGGAGTGGGATATTAAAGCCTCTAATCAGATGGCTAAGGTAAAAATTAGTTTTCAGCTAGACGACGGCAAAGGCGGAGCATATTATACTCTCAATGAATCCGAAATTATTAAACATAAGTAGTCTAAACAAAAAGGGTAAAGCCTGAAACTTTACCCTCCTTATTGTGAACTTTAATTATATAAAACTTTATATAAAACTATTTATTCTCTTTATCTTCTTTGTTTGTATAAGAAGAAGAGTGAGCCATTTGCTCTTTACGCGCATTACCGCCTTTTTCGCCAATATCATGATAAAATTCGCTTCCGTAAGTTTCTTTAGTAACATTACCGCCGATTTTACCACCTTCATGACCCATTGCCGCATAATTATCATGCATTTTTTTCTTTTCATCTGCACTTAAATTCTCTGAGCTTTTCTTCTTATTATTTTCATTAACTGCCATAATAGCCTCCATTATTTTTTATTCAACTTTAAAGCATATAGTTAATAAACCACAAATAGGCTACCAATGTTACATTAAATAAAATTAATTTTTAACTTAAAATTTTATTTTAAAGCAGTAAAATATTATGCTATTAAAAAATCTCTAATCTACAGTTGAAAATATTTTCTCTATTTTTTTTAAGAACAAATCTTTTATAATTTAAGTTTCCCATTTATAAAATGCTCTAAGTAAAAATGAAAGTTAACTACCTCCCACAACAACCGCTAAAACTATGATAATATATATTATGGAAAATAAGTTATAGTTGTATGTCGATTATGAGTTTGTATTAATGATAACAATAGAAGATAAATACAAAAAAAAGGGTAACTCTCTTTTTTATAAAGCTACCCTAGCACAACCTTGTCAAGGATTTAAACTATAACATAAAACTTTCTATAATCATTAAAAAATAAGCCAATCCGGTAAAAAATTAAAGCATACTGATTGCTAAGGTAGCTGCTATTGCTGCCGAATCATAAGAAAAGTCTATTTCAGGAATTAAAGAAGTTTCTTCATATGCTGGTTCTGTACCGTTAACTAAAGTATTTAAAGATTTAGTGGCTGATACGCTGTATTCCAAACCTTTACCTATTGTATAAGGGATGTAGCTGGAATAACCGGCAACAACTGATCCTAGGGTTAATAAGTGAGCAGGAAGTTGTATAATTTTATCAAAAGTATAAGAAATACTATCTTCATATTCACTTCTAAAGAGAAGCTGCATAGCTTCGGTCTCATTATTAGTAAGTTCTACTAAATTATAATACTTTAAAAGTTGTTCCTTTTCTAAGTGATAAGAACGAGTCACGCAATTTGAGTAATATAAAAAAGATGCTCCGGCAGGCTTATTCCATTGAGTTATTGATTCAAGAGAGCTCCAATATTCATCGGTCAAACCTGCAGGAGTTATACTGCTGGAATAATGTGATAATTTATTAGATAATGTATCTAAAATATCAGAAGTTTTTAAGAAAGAGCTTGCTAAAAAATTAATTGTGTTGTTAATCATATTTGCATTCCGTTAATCTTAGTTATATATTTTATTATATACTATATTTATTACAAAAATATTATCAAAACTCTGATTTAACACAACTTTAACAAAAAACTTTATTATTAATAACCTTTTACTCCCCTTTAACAGTAAAAATGGTGTATAAATTTGCTACAATAAGATAAACACCGGAAGCACCAACTAAAGAATAGATAATTCTGCTCATTAAAGTAAGTTCACCAAAAATAAATTTTACTAAGTCAAAATTAGCGGTACCTATCAGCCCCCAATTAACTGCTCCTATAATTGTTAGTATAAAGGCCGTTAATTCCATCCAGTTATTTGTATCTCTCATAGTATTGCTCCTTTGTTTAATACAATATCAAGTTATTATCTAACTAATATAATTAAATAAAAATCACTTTATTATTAATTTTTTGTTAAACATTGCTAATTTAATGTTAAGGAGGACTTAAAATACTTAGACTTAAATTCTCTACCGGCTTATTTCGGCACTTCCTGGTACTGCGGGGGTAGGATTTTGATCGGAGTCACTTTATTTACTCTTAAGAGGTATACAAAGCTCTTCCAATTTGCGTTTTATATCACCTATTAATTCATTTGCCGCATCTATACCCGCTTGATAAAGCTCCTCATTTTTGCTGCCGTCATCAAAAGTGCCATAACCGTCCATATTCGGATGTATCTCTATATCAGCCTTCTTGGCTTGTAGTCTTGAGAGCTCATAATAAAATATCCAAAATGCTCTATAAGTTAAATCCAGCATATTACCCAATTCATCTTTTGGCGGCGGTGCACTGATATCTACGGCAATTATAATTTTAGGCCCGTATTGTTTAGCAACCTTCACGGGTACAGGCGCTTTAACTCCACCGTCAACTAAGGTTCTGCCGTAAATTCTTACCGGGGTAAATAAGGGCGGGATAGCTGATGAAGCATGCACGGCAGGCACAATAGGCCCTGTTCTTATAGCAAAGAGATTATTGGTGCCTATATCGGTCGTAACTGCTACAAAAGGAATTTTTAAAGATTCAATATTCCTTGTATTAAGGTTCTTTGCTAAAAACTTTTGATAATGATATCCTCTAATCGGCCCTTTCAGGGTAACAAGCATTTGCAAGGAATCACCGATTGAAGGATCCAATAATTCTTCTCTTTTAATATTAATTAATTTATTTTTGATCTCCTCTGCGTTGGGGTTATCTGCATATAAAGCTCCAACGGCACTACCTACACTACATCCGACAATTAAATCTATAGGAATATTATTTTCCTCAAAAACTTTCAATACTCCAAGATGAGCGATCCCTTTAGATCCCCCTCCCCCTAAAACTAGTGCCACATTAACATTTTTTAGCGGCGGAGCATAAGGCGGTTCCTTAGGTGCTTGAACAAACAGCTTTGTTTGTGTACAAGCGGAAGGAAGTAATACTAATAATAAAATAAAGCACTTAAAAAACTTTTTCATAAATAATTGTAAATATTCAACTCATCCTTACTATAGGTATACAAGCAAACCAGCTAAGATTAAATAAATTTTTTATAAGTTATTTATAGTGTGTTAAGTTGAATATCCGGCGCCTTTATTCATAATAAGTTAAGTTTAATATATAGTAAATTAAGTTACAAATCATACAATAGCATTTATTTAACCCGGGTGCTTTATAACAAAGTAAAGATACATTAATAAATGTGCAAGGTATTCAACTTAATTTAATATACTATAGTCTACAACTGAGTCAAAATAGTAAGAAGCACGCGCCATAAAGTGCGGCTAGAGACGGACTTCTTAATCTTTCAATATTTATTAAAAACTTAACTTAGTATACTTACTTAACCTGCAATTAAAGACTTTAGCATCCAACATATTTTTTGATGAAATGCCAGCCTTTGGGTAAGCATATCATTTGTAGTATAATCCTGCTCCTCTTCGCAAATTTTTATAAACTTTTCAATATTAATACACATGTTTTTATGATCATTTAAGAGGTCTTCTACCATTTTTCTCCACGGATACTCCGAATTTGGGTTTTTTGTACTACTAAGTGCGCTGAATTCACTAAAAGTTCCCGGAGCTTTTTCCCCTAACATTCTAATTTTTTCCGCCGTTTCATCGACCATTTCTGCTAACTTCTCATATTGCTCTTCAAGCATTTTATGTAAAGAGTTGAAATGCTCACCAACAACATTCCAATGATAATTTTGAGTTTTTAAATAAAGTGAATAAGTATCAGCTAAAACAACTTTCAATTGGTTAATAACCTTAGTCATAGTTAACTCCCCTTTTAACTATTATTGCCTCTTATATTTAAGTCTAGCTCTTAAGCAATGAAAAGACCACTATTTTTTATTTAACGCACTGAAAAGAGATTCAATTTTAGCTGCCTTTTCTTGTGTTTCATCAAGTACAAACCTGAGCTCAGGAGAAAATCTTAATTTTAATTTTCCTGACATTGCTTTACGAATTTCAGGGACAGCTTCTTTTAAAAATTTTAAAACTAACGGCTTGTCTTCAAAGTTGGAAATAAGTATAAAAACGGTAGCATGTTTTAAGTCAGGGCTAATTCTTACTTCCGTAATAGTAATCATAACGCTTTCTAATAGAGGGTGATAATATTCACCCTTTATAAAATATTCCGATAATGCGCTCCTTATTTCTTGGCCGATTTGCAGCTGCCTACTGGATGGAGGTTTAGAGTAAATTTTAGTCATTATAAAGTTCTTGCCTCTTCAATAAGCTCATAAGCTTCAACTTTGTCACCCGGCTTAATATCTTCATAGTTTTCAAATGACATACCGCACTCAAAGCCTGTTCTAACTTCTTTAACATCATCTTTAAAGCGTTTTAAAGCTTTTAGTTTACCATCGAAAATAACTACGTTATCACGAATAAGCCTAGCATTAGCTTGTTTTTTAATCATCCCTTCCGTTACATAGCATCCTGCTACTTTACCGAACTTACTTAAATCAAATACTTCTTTAATATCAACATACCCTAGAATATGCTCTTTAATAGTCGGTGAAAGCATACCGGACATAGCTGCTTTAACATCATCAACCAGGTTATAAATAACCGAGTAGTATCTGATTTCCACACCATGCTTTCTGGCGAGATCACGCGCAAGGTTATTCGCTCTCACGTTAAACCCGACGATGAATGCTTCGGATGCATTAGCAAGAGTAATATCGGATTCCGTAATTCCACCAACGCCCATATGCAGCAATTTAACTTGAATTTCTTCGGTAGAAAGCTTCATTAAGCTATTAGAAATAGCTTCGACGGAACCTTGTACGTCCGCTTTAATAATAATATTAAACTCTTTAAAGTGGGAGTTTTTAGCTTTTAAGAATAACTGCTCTAAAGAGGTTTTTCTGGAACTTATTAAGGCTCTTTCCTTTTCTTTATTAATTCTGAACTCAGCAATTTCTTTAGATAATTTTTCATTAGCCGTTATGATAAATTCATCTCCGGCAATCGGAGCTTCATTTAATCCGAGAACTTCTACAGGTGTTGAAGGCCCTGCTTCGGTAGTTCTCTGTCTTTTATCATTATTTAGAGCTTTAACTTTACCATATGCTGTTCCGGCCACAATAAAGTCACCGTTTCTTAATGTTCCGTTTTGAACTAAAAGAGTGGTTGCTACTCCTCGTCCTTTATCTACTTGAGCTTCAATTACTACCCCTTTGGCAAGCCTATCAGGATTAGCTTTTAAGTCCATCACCTCAGCTTGTAATAATATTGACTCTTCAAGCTTATCAAGATTAATCCTTTTTTTAGCGGAAACTTCGACAACAATGGTATCACCACCCATATCTTCAGGAACAAGCCCATGGATTAAGAGTTCATTTTTAACTCTATTAACATCCGCATCCGGCTTATCAATTTTGTTAATTGCAACAATTATAGGAACTTCAGCTGCTTTTGCATGGTTAATTGCTTCAACTGTCTGCTGCATTATCCCGTCATCAGCCGCAACAACCAGAACTACGATATCAGTCGCTTTAGCACCCCTGGAACGCATTGCGGTAAATGCTTCATGTCCGGGCGTATCTAAGAAAGTTATATAATGGCCGCTTTCAAGTTTAACTTGATATGCTCCGATATGTTGAGTAATACCCCCTGCTTCACCGCCGACTACATCGGTAGATCTTAGAGCATCAAGCAATGAGGTTTTACCGTGATCAACATGCCCCATTACCGTAACAACTGGTGGTCTAGTTTTTAAACTTTCAGGAGAATCTTCAATTTCACTAAGCAATGATTTTTCAATATCTTCAGCAGTTACTCTTTTAACTTTATGACCGAATTCTGTGGCAATAAGTTCAGCAGTATCCGCATCAATTGATTGATTTAAGGTAACCATCATCCCCATTTTCATTAATGCTTTTATAACATCTGCAGCTTTTTCCGACATACGATTTGCAAGCTCTTGAACACTGATTACATCAGGTAAAATAACTTCACGGAAAACTTTTTCCTTATCTTTCGGAGCATCAAAATTTCGCTTAAATTTATCTTTAGACTTTTTAAACGGTGAGGAACTTTTATTTCTTCTGAAAGTTCCGTCTTCCTGATCCATCATCATAACTTGTGCAACAGAGAGCTTTTTATTAACTCTCTTATCCGGCTCTGCTTTTTTAACCGGAGCAGTGAATTTTTCTTCTTCCTCAATCTCAGCTTTAGTTTTCTTCTTAGCGATTATAATCCCGGGCTTAATATTAGTGTCCGCAGGTTTGGTCTCTTTATCCGCTACACCGACAGTATCTTTTTTAACTTCGGTTTCAGGTTGTTTTTCTTCTTTAGGTTTTAAACTTGCACCAATGGTATTTAAATTTTTAACTTTACCTTTAGTAAGAAGTATCGCCTTTAGCTCATTACTTCTTTTCTTAGCTTCTTCTTCATGTCTCTGTTTTTCTTGTGCAATTCTTTTTTGCTCTTCAGGGCTTATGTTTTCTTCTACTTTTTCCACTACCGGTTCAGGTTCTACAACTACTACTTTTTCTTCTTCTTCTTTCTCTTTCCGGGCTTTATTTGCTGCGGCCTCTTCAGCCTCTTTTTTAGCTTTGCTGATAAGCTCCTGTTGCTCTAAGCGTATTTTTTCTTCTTCTTTAAGCCTTTCTTGTTCTCTTTTTTTATCTATTTCAGCTTGGCGTAAAACTTCAACTCTTCTTTCTCTTTCTTCTAAAGTTAATCCGTCTAATTCATCGGTTCCGTAATTACTGACTTTTTGTTTAGGAGCAGCCTTAGTTGAACCTCTTGCTTTAGTAACAACTACAACAGTACCTTTTGAATGAGTAACAGGTTGTTGAGCAGGCCTGTTTTTTATCTGTACCCCTCCGGATACACCAAGCTTACCTCCGGCATTACTAAGACCTAAAGTACCTGACTTTAGTGTTAAAGTTTTTTTGCCTGTAAATTGGTCTTTATTATCACTCATTAAATACTACCTCGCCGAGAATTTATTTTTGAGCTGCCTCAGGTTCGAAATACGCAACCTTTCTTGCAGCCATAATTATATTATCAATTTCTTTGTTGCTAAGCCCGCTTTTCGGACATAGCTCTACCAACTCATCATGAGATAAATCCGCTAAATCATTTAATTCTTTGATATTGCTCTTATATAATTTTATAGCAAAATCATTAGTTATACCTTCCAGCTTTAGAATTTCAGGATCAACTTTGCTTAGCTCTTCCGCCTGCGGAGTAATTAATTGCGAAGCATCCTCATGAACTAAAGCATATTGCCCGGCTCTGGAAATCAACTCTTCGGCAATACCTTCATCAAGCCCCTCAATATTAGCTAAATCTTTAATTTCCGCATCAGCAATGTCTTGAATTGAGGAAAATCCTTCTGAAGCAAGAAGTTGCGCTAAAATTTCTTCCAAATCAAGAGCAGCCATAAATTTAGCAGTAATTGCATTAAATTCTTCAGTTCTTCTCTTAGATTCCAAATCTTCGGTAATTACATCCAAGTTCCAGCCCACTATCTGGGAAGCAAGCCTCACATTCTGCCCCCGCTTACCGATTGCAATACTTAATTGCTCATCAGGAACGACAGCCTCAATTCTTTTCTTATCCTCATCAATAATAACTTTAGTGACTCCGGCCGGAGCAAGCGCATTAACAACTAGTGTTGCATAATCCGAACTCCAGGGAATAATATCAATCTTCTCGCCGCCCAGCTCGGATATTACCGCTTGAACTCTTGAACCTCTAACGCCTACGCATGAACCGACGGCATCTATTGAAGAATCCGAGGAATACACTGCTATCTTAGATCTTAAGCCCGGGTCTCTCGCCACTGCTTTAATCTCAATAATTCTATCATAAATTTCAGGAACTTCTTGAGTAAATAATTTAGAAAGGAAATCGTTGTGAGTTCTTGTAAGAACAATTTGAGGTCCTTTGCTATCTTTATTAACTTCAAGCACTAATGCCCTAATTCTATCACCTTGCTTCACTTTATCATTTTTAAGCAGATTTTCTTTTTTAATTAAAGCTTCTGCTGAACCGATTTTAATTAGAATATTTCCGTATTCTACTTTTTCAATTACTCCGCTTATAATCTCGCCGACTCTGTTCTTAAACTCGTCATATTGTTTATTCTTCTCAATTTCTCTAACTTTATTGGTAATTACCTGCTTGGCGGATTGAGCAGCAACTCTTCCCAGGTCAATAGGAGGAAGCGGCTCTGAAATTATATCGCCGACTTCGGCATCTTCACTTTTATTTTTTGCATCAGAGAGCGCAATTTTGTTTAAACTTCTAATATATTCATCAACTTCTTCACCTAATTCGTCTTCAACGTTGTCAACGACCAACATTTCTCTATAAAGCCTAATCTCCCCGGTTTTACGATCAATTTCAGCACGAACGGAATGTTCATGACCATACTTTCTTCTTGCTGCAATTCTCACAGCTTCTTCTAATGCCTCAAGAATTAAATCTCTATGTATGGATTTTTCTCTTGCAACAGCATCTGCGATTTGTAAGATTTCAGTACTTCCAAAACTTCTCTCGCTCATCTTAGCTTAAAACCTCGTTTATTTCGTGTTAGAGTTTATATTAGAATCAAAATATTGCAAGAAAGCTTCTTCAATATTATTAAAATTTAAATTTATTATTTCATTTGCATCTTTCGGCAAAATTACAATATTTTCTTCGTTGACTTCATTGATTTTACCGACGAACCTTCTTCTTCCGTCTACTGCCTCGAATATAGTTAACTTGATTATATTACCTATATTATTTTCAAAATCCTTTAAACGAGTTAACGGTCTATTTAAACCGGGAGAGCTAACTTCTAGGGTATATCTTTCATCGATTATATCCTCAACATCAAGCAGTGCGGATATATGTCTGCTAACTTGTTCACAATCTTCAATAGCAATATTCTCATTATCCATTCTATCAATCATGATTTGCAAGGTCTTGCTTTTCCCTGCTTGGAGATTTTTAATTCTGACTATATCAAAGCCTAAAGCCCTAACTGATTCATTAATAATCTCAAAAATCTTATTTTCCGCCTGTGTTTGGTAAATTGCCATGTCTTTTAAAAATTAATTAAAACAAAAGGCGGGAAACCCCCACCTTTTGTGGTATATAAACACTAAATTAGACTGATTGTCAAGAATTGTTATTATCAATGAAATTATAATAACTCTGCTAATTTTCGCCTAATATAGGCTTCTCCGATATGAGAGCTAAAAGCCACGAAATTCGGGCATCTTAAAGAATTTTTATTGTAGGTTAGTATATTACCCTTTCTATCGAAAATTAAACCTCCGGCGCAAGTCAAAATAGCATGCCCGGCGGCTATGTCCCAAGTGTTTATGCGTGAGAAATTTGAATACATATCATATATTCCTTCTGCGACTAAACAAAACTTAAAAGAGCTTGAAACCTGATCTGACGATGTAACATTCAGAGAGGCAATAAAATTTAAAGCATCTTCGCCTAAGTTTCTTGTAGGGATTACAATATTTAGAGCTTTATCGTTTTTTATATTTCGGTTAACTTTTATTTGAGTAGTAATGCCATTATATTCCTTATAAGCTTTTTTATCAGCACCTGTATAATATAGGGCTTGTTTTAAGGGTTGGTAAATAATACCAAATTCAGAGGTTTTATTTTTAATTAAAGCGATATTGATTGTAAAGTCGCCCTTTTTTCTAATAAAAGATTTTGTGCCGTCAATAGGGTCAATTAGCCAGTAAGTATCGTTTTCTTTTAATATATCCATATTATGTTCCAGATCCGCTTCTTCGGAAATAATCGGTATATGAGGAAACATTTGTTTAAGTTGAGCAGTGATTAAATCGCTTAATTCCCGATCAGCAATTGTTACAGGAGATTTATCGGACTTATACTGCACACGGATGTCAGAAAAATCATAATACTTTCTGGCTTGCTCTCCGGCTTCTTTAACTAAAATAATAAGCTTTTCTATTTGATTTTGTTTAAGCAACATTTTTAAGTTTCATATCCAATAGTTTGGTTATTTCTTTAATAAGTTTAGAAGCATTTAGCCCCGCTTCTTCATACATAACATCCACATTATTATGATCGATAAATCGATCAGGTAAGAACATTGCTCTAAATTTTAAATTATTGGAATCAAGTAGCCCCTCTTGAGATAAAAATTGCATTACATGGGAACCGAATCCGCCGATCGATCCTTCTTCCAGTGTAATCAGCACCTCATGTTTTTCGGCAAGATTTAAGATTAACTGCTTATCAATAGGTTTAGCAAATCTTGCATCAGCTACCGTAATTTTAATATTAAATTGTTTTTCAATTTCGTGAGCAGCTTTTAGGGCTTCCTCAAGCCTGGTACCAAGCGAAAGGACGGCTACTCTCTTGCCTTCTCTTACCACCCTACCCTTACCGATGGTAAACGGCTCAATCTCGGCAGGTATCTCAGCACACGCAGCTTCACCCCTGGGAAATCTGAAAGCTGACGGTCTGTCATTAATCATATAGCAAGTTTGTACGGCGCGCATTAATTCAAGCTCATCGCTTGGTGCTATAACTACAAAGTTCGGTAACATTGCCAGATATGCTATATCAAACGAACCTGCATGCGTAGAGCCGTCTGATCCGACTAAGCCTGCTCGATCAATTGCAAATCTTACCGGTATTGATTGAATAGCAACATCATGTACTACTTGATCAAATGCTCTTTGCAAAAATGTTGAATAAATAGCAACAAATGGCTTAACCTTATCAAGTGCTAAGCCTGCTGCAAAAGTTACCGCATGTTGCTCGGCAATCCCGACATCAAACATTCTATCCGGGAACCGTTCTGCAAATATATTTAGCCCTGTACCTGAAGGCATTGCTGCTGTGATACCGACAACACTTTCATCATGTACGGCAATTTTAGTTAAACTTTCGGCAAACACTTTAGTATAGGTAGGTCTAATACTTTTTGACTTGATTTGAATTTTAGTATCTAAATCAAACTTGGATACCGCATGGAATCCTTCCAAACACTCTTCAGGTGAACCGAATCCCTTTCCTTTTTTAGTTATAACATGAAGAAGTATCGGGCTTGAAATCCCTTCCGCTTCTTTTATATTCTCCAAAATAGGAACCAGTTGGTCAAGGTCATGCCCGTCAACCGGGCCTACATAGTGAAATCCCATTTCTTCAAAGAAGTTTCCGCCTGTCGTAAAATCCTTAGCATATTTTTTAGCTTTCTTAGCAAAATTTTCTATAGGGGAAGGCATATGATTTAAAAAATTTTTCGCTAGACTTCTTACACTTAAATAAGGCTTCGATGACATGAGCCTGCATAAATATTGGCTCATTGCGCCGACTGCCGGTGCAATCGACATTTTATTGTCATTTAATATCACAACCATTTTTTTCTTTAGGTGCCCGGCATTATTCATCGCTTCATAAGCCATTCCTGCACTAATTGAACCATCTCCGATTACCGCAATCACATCATGGTCGCTTCCATTTATATCTCTTGCAATAGCAAGGCCTAAAGCAGCCGAGATAGAGGTGGAGCTATGCCCAGCCCCGAATACGTCATATTCACTTTCGGAGCGTTTTAAAAATCCTGAAATACCCCCGGGTTGTCTTATGGTATGTAACTTATCTTTCCTGCCGGTTAATACTTTATGTGGGTATGCCTGATGCCCGATATCCCAGACCAGCAAATCTTTCGGAGTATTAAAAACATAATGCAATGCAACCGTAAGTTCGGCGACTCCTAAACCGGCGCCCAAGTGTCCGCCTGTTTTAGATATGGTAGATATAATTTCTTCTCTTAACTCTTCAGAGAGCTGTTTTAATTCTTCAATATTTAAGTTTTTTAAATCGGAAGGGTAGTTAACACTATCTAAGATTTTATATGGATGTTGTTTGACCATGCCGGAGCTTCATATTTTTGCCCCTAAGTATAATGAAAAAGATTAATTTTATCAAAGAAATAAACAAATAGATGGAATATTTTTTTGCTTGTTTTATATAGGGTATATATAAAGTAGGCATTATCAGTTAATTCAGAGGGAAGATTTATGGAATATAAATTAATTGTGCAAGACTCTGAAAATTCTGAAATTACAGAAATACTTAAGCAAGGAGTTAGATCTTATAGTTCTGCCTATTTTAACGGAGTGGTGGGGGGAGATAGCTTTGTTATATATACTCAAAATAAAGAAGGGAAAGTGATCGGAGGTATCTCGGGAAATTTGGGAAGGTATGCAAAGGTTGCGTGGGCGTGGGTTGATGAAGAATATCGAAGTCAAAAGCTCGGGACAAAACTTTTTAACGAACTGGATAAGTTTGCAAAATCAAAAGGTTCGCGATATATTCTGCTTGAAACGTTTGAGTTCCAGGCAAAACCATTTTATGAAAAAATAGGTTATGAATGCATCGGTACGGTAAAGCGGTTGATAGAGGGCTATGATTGCCACTTTATGAGAAAAGAGTTATGAATTTTTAGGGGGAATAACGTATGAAAAATCACTTGTTTTGTTTCGGGCTTGGTTACACTGCTCTTGAAGTTATAAGAGAGCTAAATTCATTAGAACCTGAAAGTTGGAAATATTCGGGCACAAAACGCAATCCGGCCAACGTTCCCGATAAGCCGATAATTGAAATAATTGATTTTGATGATCTTATCATTATACCCAAATCAGTTACTCATATACTTCTTTCCATACCGCCTAAAGAAGATGGTGATATAATTTACAACCGATTTTTACATCAAATTAAAAAGTTACCTAACCTGAAATGGATAGGCTACTTTTCAACAACCGGAGTTTACGGGGATTATCAGGGTAAATGGGTAAATGAACAGAGTTTAACAAAAACTGAGAACTTCCGATCAATTTTAAGGCTTAAAGCTGAATCACAATGGCAAAGTCTTACCGAATTAGCAGCTGTTAATATATTTAGGCTTTCTGCAATTTACGGAGTTAATAGAAGCGAGTTTGAAAAGATTTTATCAGGTAGAGCTCAAGTTATTATTAAACCTAATCAATTTTTTTCCAGAATTCATGTAAATGATATAGCTCAAATAGTTGTAAAAGCGATAAATTTTTTAGCTAAAAATGAAGTTTATAACTTATCCGATGATTACCCGTGTGCGCAGAATGAAGTTACTGAACATGCTTATAAGCTTTTAAACTTGACTCCTCCGAAACCGATTGCTTTTAAGGAAGCTGAGTTATCGGAAATGGCACAATCATTTTATCTGGAAAGTAAGCGTGTCAGCAATAATAAAGTTAAACAGGGTTTAGGTGTTAATTTAAGATACCCAAGCTATAAAGAAGGGTTGCAAGCTATATTTAAAGAGATTCATGAAAGCTAAATTTTATTATATTTTAATAGTAATTGTAATAACTATTTCTCCGTTTGTATCTTTAGCATTCGGCGCTCAAGAGAAAAATACTGTTTATGTATATCATGATGAAGGTGTTAGCGACGAATCATTATTACATACCATCTCTACCTTAAAAACTATTTTACCCTCAAGCTATATTGTAAATAAAATTAATGCAAATGAAGTAATAGAATATAAGTGGACTAACAAGGCTGCATTATTTGTAATGCCGGGTGGAGCTGACCTACCTTATGTTAAAAAATTAAACGGTAAAGGTAATAAAAATATAAAAAATTATGTTAGCAACGGAGGTTCATATTTAGGTATTTGTGCCGGTGCTTATTATGCTTCAGCCTATGTAGAATTTGATCAAGGAGGTGAATTGGAAGTATTAGGAGATCGAGAACTTGCATTTTTCCCGGGCAAATCAATAGGATCTATTTTAGCTAAGTATAACTACAAAAATAACAGCGGCTCCCGAGCTTCTAAACTACATATTACCTTAGATAATGTTAAAGAAACAGTTACTTATTACAATGGGGGCGGGTATTTTGCAGATGCAAACAAATATCCCAATATTACAGTCATCGGGTATTATGAAAATAATTTACCTTCAATAATACATATTGCTTATGAGAAAGGTAACGTTATATTATCAGGTGTACACTTTGAGTATAAACCCTCCTTATTCGATGCAAATGATCCATATTTAAAAGATATTTTGCCGGCATTAGAGCGTCATAACATCTCACGCAACCTTCTAACAATAGAAATACTTAAAAAACTTGGTATAAATTATAATTAAGATTCTATTATTACCTTATAAGTATTCAGGCAACAACCTATTTTATTGATGATACGAAAACTTAAAATTTAAAGATTATGGATAATACAATATCTCAAGTGCTTATATATATTACATACTGATATATATAATATTATAAAAAATATCAATTTAAATTGATGGTTATTCAAACTTGAGTATAAACTCTGTATATTTGCCCAGTTCTGATCTACATTCTAAAGTTCCCCCCATTTCTTCCATTACCATTTTGCAAAAGGATAAACCTATACCGGTACCTTTACTACTCTTAGTATAAAACCTTTCAAAAATGTGCGGGAGGTCTTCCCCACTAATCCCTTTTCCATAATCTTTAAAATATAGCTTTTGATCTTCAGACCAAATATCTATTTCTACATTACTGCCGCCATGCTTTAATGCATTGCTGAATAAATTATATAATACATGCTTTATATAATGCTTTGATCCATGAAATATAATATCATTTTCAATATTTATATTCACTTTTCCTAAAGATTCAGTTGAAACCATAAAATCCTTTATAGTTTCTTCTAAGCATTCTTTTATTGAATATTCATCTTTATCTTGGGCAATTATCATAGCTTTTAAGGAAGTTAACAATCTATCTACTGTGCTTATTCCCTCTATACTTGCTTTCTTCAGTAATATACAAGTTTCCTGCAAAGCTTTTAAAGTATTATCTTTTTCAGCTATGCTTGACATAGCCTTTTTTTTATCAATTACTTTTTGTGCTAGAAGTGAGATATATTGAGCTCCCATATTGATTGTTGCAAGCGGAGTTTTGACCTCATGAGCAATTGCCCCTCCGAATAATTGCATAGCCTCAAGTCTTTCTTCGGAATTAAGTTCCTTTGGACGTGCAAACAAAATACCGATTAAGCTTGCAAACAGGTAAACATATATAGATAAATATATAGTTTCAAAATCAGCCGGAAGAATAGCATCGCCAATAATCAATTCATAAAATAAAAATCCGAAAAGCATACCAGCTAATGAGATCAAAATAAAACTTAACCAATCTACAAGCATTGTAAGCAGCATTATTGATAATGTTAAATTAATTAACCACTCATAGTGAGCTTCTAATATAATTAGCATTACGGTTGTAACAAACGGCAAACAATACATAAGTGTAAAATACCAATATAAGGGAAAATAATGTTTTAACTTTTCAGGCCAATAATCTTTCATTAATAAACCGACGCACAGCATTCCTGCAAACAGCCTTAATCCAAGCATAACAAGATAATGCGTAGGTTCCTGATACGTCCACATAAAGTAAGGTACCACATAGTTAATACAACAAAATATCCCGAACATTAAGTAGTTAGCACCATATCTTTTAACTTTATCATTAGAGTATTGATATATATTTTTCGGAGTGGGTAAGTATTTACTAATTATTTTAATCAACGGAATGATATTAAATTTAATATTTTTCTTTTTTTTAGGGGTTTTAGGGTCGACAAAAGCAATACAACGGTTTTGTATAATATGGGTTGAAATAAAACTGATAAATCCCAAAAGAGCAATAATAATCGGGATTGAAAAATTTGGAATACCAATCTCCTCTGCGGCAAGGAATGATATTATAGAAACTAAGTTACATACCCAAAATGATTCTTTACTTACTTTAAATTTAAGTAAGCCGAAAAGCAAAGGGATTCCTATTGAGGATACCAGCAATAAACTGGTAATTACAAGTAAACTTACAATATTATAATTTTGTAAAGATATAAATATCCCTAGCGCACCGGTAATTAAAGTTGACACCTTCATTAAATTTAATTTTCCGATTTCCGTATTAAAACATTTTTCAGGGAAAACATTATGGGCTATCAGTATGCCTGCTGAGTTAAGGGAAGAATCTGCAGTCGACATAATAACTGCAATCATTCCTGAAATTGCAACTCCTTTCATAAACGGAGGCAATAAATTATCTATAATGGTTGGAATTACAGCTTTCGGTTCAATATTCGGAAATAATTTAAGCGCAGAAAAAGCCATACATACTACTATAAATATTAAAGCAAAAGAAAGGAAAGAGTATATATATGTTATCCTACTTAGTTGATTATGGTTTTGCGCCATTAAATATCTTTGAATTAAATGCGGCTGAAAAATTACAAGCGGGATAACCATAAAAAGAAATAATGCAATATACTCATCAAATTTCTGGTGAGAAAGAATATGAAAATGATAGGTTAGATTCGGGTTAGAAAAAACTTTAGCTAATCCTCCTACTTCAGTTATAGCAACGCTTGCAACTAACGGGATAACGACTATTAGTATGGCAAACTGCAGCACATCAGTCATAGTAACTGACTTTATCCCTCCGAACGTAGAGTAACAGACTATTAAACTGCAAGCTATTAAATTGCAGTTGAATAGTTAATGCTTAAAAAAGAAGCTATTAAAGAGCCTAAAGCAGTGAACTGCATTCCAATCACTCCTAAGCAAACGGCATATCCGACAATACCTGAAAACACCTCTGCTTTTACTCCGTAAAAATATTTAATTATATCCGAAACAGAAATCATACCATCAAAACGATTATCAAATTTAGGCGCTATATACTTAGCAGCTAGAAATATCGCAATCGGAATAGCAAGGCTTGGGATAAGATATACCAATCCGTCTTGAAAGAATTGGGCAGTGTCACCGGTTGTAGTTCCTCCCCCAATCATGGTTGCAAGCAGAGTAAGTGCAAGGACGGGAGTACTATATGACTTATTAGCTATTGCATAATCTTTTATATTCTTAATATCTCTGCCGGCAATAATCCCTACTATTAAGGTGATTGCTAAAAAAGCTAATACTATAGCTTTATCCGGATCAAAAAATTTAATAATACTTCCCATTGCCGTGTACTCTGAATAATTTAATTAATTGATCATGTTGTAGATATAAATTAATCGGATAATTACCTATATCTCAATAACCCTTACCAAAATTTTACAAATACATAAACATATGTTAAAAATTATGCAACATTCTTATAATTTAATTATATTTAATATTTCCTAAATAAAAGAATAAGGCTTTGAAACTTAATATAATAAATACAAGGTGAATTATTGTATATAAGGCAAGCTTATTCTTTACCTAGAACATGTCTTTCAATACTTTCAATCATGCTGCCGGCAATATCTTCACCGCTAACGCTTTCAATACCTTCTAAGCCGGGAGAAGAATTAACTTCCAGAACTTTTGGCCCGGTATCAGATCTGATTATATCTACTCCCGCTACTTTAAGACCTAATATTTTTGCAGCAGAGATTGCCATTTTCTTTTCCTCGGGAGTAAGCTTTACGGGAGCAGCTACTCCGCCTAAATGTAAATTTGCTCTAAATTCATCATCGGCTGCTACCCTTTGCATTGCACCGACTACCTTACCGTCAATAACAAAGCATCTGATATCTTTTCCTTTTGCTTCCTTGATATATTCCTGAACCAAAATATTTACTTTTAAACTCTTAAAAGCATTGATGACACTTTCAGCGGCTTTATTAGTTTCAGCAAGAACAACTCCCACCCCTTGGGTTCCCTCTAATAATTTTACGATCAACGGAGCTCCTCCTACCGTCTTTATCAGATGCTTAGTATCTTCAGGTGAGTTTGCAAACCCGGTTATAGGCATATTAATACCTTTATCGGCAAGCATTTGTAAACTTCTTAGCTTGTCTCTGGAGCGAGTTATTGCAACCGCTTCATTTAATGAGAATGCTCCGGATGCTTGAAACTGGCGGGTTACCGCACAACCGTAAAAAGTGGTAGATGGTCTAAGCCTCGGTATTACCGCATCAATACTTTTTAATATCTCACCGCCTCGATAGCATACAGTCGGCTCATTGGCGCTTATATTCATATAACAGTGGCGAACATTTATAAACTTCATATTATGTCCTCTTAGCTCACCTGCTTCCATAATCCTTCGATTAGAATAAAGATCAGGGTCGCTTGCAAGAAGAACTATATTTAAAGAAGCTTTTTTAGACACATGAAGTTTATACAGATTCCTTGCTTCTTTACCGGAAATATCGGAAACTATGAACACAGCATCAGGATCAACTAAAACTTTATTTTGCATAGCTTCTCTACCGAGCAGCATACGATAACCCATAGAATCCCGATTGGTCAAAGTGATTTCAATATCCCAAACTTGATCACCAAGCTTAATAGGCGTAACTACTACTACTCGCTTTTCCACTTCACCGTTAGAACTTCTGACTACTCTTCTATCGACAACGGGAGCTATGCATCTATGAATAATTTTACGGTTATTTTGAATCGGGTGAACATCAAACTTCGCATAAGCTTTGCCTCCCTCATCATAACAATGAATATTAAAAGCATGTAAAGCAGAAGTTTTGGCTCCGGAGTCTACTCTAATCTTTACTGCGGGTAATCCAAGCTCCGGTAAAGAACACCATTCCTCACTTCCAATTATAAACTTTTCGGTCATTTATTCACTAAAATTAAAATCTAATAAGTTATTTCTGATATATATAAAAAATTTATTAAGTAAATATATTTTTAATATATTATTTAAATTGTTTTTATTTTAGCATCAGGTGACCTAATGTAAAGAGGATCAACTTCATTTAATAACTTAGTATTAGAATTTTGCAAATACTTTAATGCTACCATACCAACATTCTTAGCATTTGGAATATTTATCTCCTCGACAAATTTATTACCTATTATTTTAAAACCGTCAGCAAATTCATTTACTTGGCTATACTCAATAAGTTCAATAGTGCTATGCGGAATTCGGTTAATAAATTTTTGTGCATACACTTGGTTTCTTCCCGCGTCCAAAACCGAACAAATTTTTTCATTCTTGCCGAAAGCAATTATCTCTAAGCAATTTATACCGATTACTTTTTTACCGGCTGCAAAAGCGATTGCATTGGCGGTTGCAACCCCTATTCTTATACCAGTAAAGCTCCCCGGGCCATTAGAAACTGCAAGGTAATCAAGCTCCTCGTAAGTAGTATTATTTTCCTCAAGCGCCTGCTCAATCATTAAAATTAACTTTTCCGATTGTTTATGAGCCCTGCTTTCTAAGATATAAGATATAACACTATACCCCTTTAGGAGAGCGACCGAGCACTCTCCTAAACAAGTTTCTATAGCTAATATTAACATATAGACTTAGTTCTTATGTCTTCTAGGGTCACTTTTTAAAGTCATATGGCTTACAACTTCTTTTACGCCTTTAACTTGGCTTGCTAATCTAACAGCTAAATCTAATTCTTGTTTAGTTTTAGCAATACCGATTAAATATACTACCCCGTTATTTACATCAACGGTGTAGTTAATTGAACTTACGCCTTTTTGGAAAAGAAGCTTTGTTCTTACTTTGGTAGCGATCCAAGAGTCATTTGCTCGTGTTTTTATATCTTTGTCACCGACTTCCAGTTCATTAATTACTTCATGCACGCCTTCCGTAGACCAAGCTATTTTTACGGCTCTTATGGCATGTTGATTCTTAGCAACGCTTCCGGTTAAAAGGACTCTGCCCTCTTTAACGGTTACGCTGATTTTAGATAAAAGGTTTGCTACATCTTTTTGAGCAAACTCATTCTTTATTTTTGCCATGATGGTTGCATCATCAATTATATGTCCAAGAGTTCTCTCTTCAGCAATAGAGGCTCCGACTTCACCTGTAGCTACGACTGCTACCGGTGCACAGCTGGTAGAGCTTAAGACTATAATTCCAAGTGATACCATTATACTAAATTTATTCATTGCGACTATCTCCTTTTAATAATATATCTTTTGCTTTATTTAACTTTTGGGCTATGTACTTTGAACCTCCGTGGTCAGGGTGGTTCTTAAGTATAAGCTTTTTGTAAGCTGCTTTTATTTCTTCTTCGGAAGCATTTTTATTTACTCCTAAAATTTCGCATGCTTCATTTTTGCTTACCTCTTGTCTATCACTACTAGCATTATTTTTTTCAGATTGCACTCTAAAATTCTTTATAAAAGGCAGAATAGCTAACAAAAAATTTGCAAAATACATTAATTTCAATTGACTCGCTCTTAAAATAATAAAGAGAACGGCAATCAGGCTTCCGAGGCTAAATAATTTATTGGTTTTTCTAACCCTATTGTTTTTTCTATTTAGAAAGATAAAAGCTAAACATATTAACAAGATTATTAATGCAATATAAAAAATCAAAGAAGTTAACCATATTATATTTTTAGCAGTGTTACCTAAGTTGATAGCTAAATCAACAGAGAATCTAATATTCAATTTTATATATAGTCCTTAACTAAGAAAGCCCCACCTTAATCTTAACGTTCTGTTAACTAAGTTACTATATTCTTTAATTCAGATGAATAAGATTCGAGTATAATGATGAAAAGCATAGAACAAATTTTTCATGAAGCAAAAGTTTCCCCAAGAGAATATGAAGGCATAGAATATCGTAAAGATGATGAATATAATCCGAGCTACCTTCTTTCACATGAGCAAATTCATGCCGCTGCATTATTAAAAATTCAAGAACAGAACGATATAACTCTGAATGATACGGTAAAAAAATATTATGTTGACGGAATTTCCTTAGTTTATGATGAAAGAGGCAAAGAGCCGGATTTGTCCATGGAGACGCTTGAGGTATTTTTCGGCAATACAATAAATAATGCTATCAATGAGGCTAAAAAAGGTATGCCTTCTTTTATCTCTATTGATAACGGAAAGCATTTTGTTTTAGTTGCAATAGTACCTGAGGTAGATAATCCTAATAAACTTTCGGTAGTATATGTAAACTCAATGCCGCAATCATTACCAGAATATGCTGACCACCCTTTTTCACAGACAGGTAAGAAATTTGCTGATTCTCTTCTGAGCTATATTACCGAGAAGCAATATGAATCGGGAATTGAGTTAGGTAATACGCAAGTTATAGATAAATCACAGGAACAACAGCTGGCAAATTGTTGCGGGCTATCCGTAGCATCTAATATTGCAAGTATTGCAACACATCATGCTGATAATAAAAGTTTAGCCAGTTTGAATGATTCGATGTTTAAACCAAAAAATGCTTCTGAAAAAGAAGCATTTTATAAGGCGTTCGGAAATAAACTTTTTACTAAACTTGATGACCCGAAATTAGATTTTAATAGCAATGCTTCAGAAGTTAGAGGGAAGCAGCAAAATAAACATGAAGAAAACCTTACTAATACATTAGAGGAAGTAGGCTCTAAAACAAAAGTAGACATAAAAGATCCTCTACACAAAATTGCTGCTGAATTCGGCAAAGGAGAAGAAGTAGGTATATTTCTTTCACAAGTCCCGATTAAGACAACAATTAATATGGATGTTAAAGAACAGGGAATGCTTGAAAATGCTACAGAGCAAGCAATAAAAGAAAAAAGCTTACATACAGCCTACTCTAAGTTTGAAGACTTATGTCCTGAAAATAGTAAATCTTTAGTATCTCCGATTGTTAAGTATCTAACTCAATTAATTTCTAATGTTAAACATTGGGTAAAAAGTATTGTAAATAGCATTCAAGACAATGGGAGATCGCCCTAGTTTTAAACTAAAGCTTTTAAACCCCTCTATATAACGGGTATAAAAATGACGTTGTTAGTCAGATCAAATGGTATAATACTATCCTTTCACAGCATTAACAAGCTGCAATGGCGTTTTAACCGGAGGTAGGCATTTGCCTTTCGTACAGATATATGCAAGTGGAGAAACTTCATTGCTTTCAATATTCCTTATTTGTTCTATAATAATATTAGCATTTGGGATTCGTGCTGCTTCTAATACGAGTGGATAAGCTGAACCTGCATCACCTGTTATTTTAATATGGATTGCATGCTCAAGTAGTGCTGCTCCTGATAATAATGAGCTTATGGAAAATGCTTCTATATCAGTGCTATATAAGGCACTAATTAAATCTCTTGCTTCGTCATGAAATTTACCTTCCCCTAATAGGTAGTATAATTTTGCTAAGACAATAGTTAATATGCCGTTTCCTGAAGGAGTAACACTATCTTCAATTATTTTTGTTCGGCTGATTAGGTCTTTCTGAGCAGTAGTATCAAAATAAGCTTTGCTTTCTTCGTCATAAAATAATTCTTTTATAGTTTTAACCCATGTTACCGATTGATCAAGATATGCTCTATCTCCGGTTGCACTATACAGCTCTAAAGCAGCAAGGCAAAGATTGGTATAGTCCGCAAGGAAAGCGATATTCATTAACTTCCCTTTACAGTAGCTATGACCAAGCATCATATCACTACTTTGCATATTATCTTTAATAAATGCAAAAGCGGAAACCGCAAGCGCAAGCCATTCCTTTTTATCAAAAACCAGGGCTGCTTTTGTTAAGGAATAAATCATTAAACCATTCCAATCAGCCAGCACTTTATCATCGCTGGAAGGTCTTATCCTCTTTTCTCTTGTTTTAAAAAGCTTTGTCTTGCAGGAAATAAGTAATTCAGTTGGGATGGAAATATCATGATTTTGATGATTCCTATATAAAATATTTGTGCCTTCTTCCCAATTTCCATCCTCCTTAATACCATATGCTTTTTTAAATATGGCACTATCCTCACCTAATATTTCATCAATTTCTTTTGCTTTCCATACATAAAACTTACCTTCCACTCCTTCACTTTCAGCGTTTTGGCTTGAAATAAATGCTCGATTGCCTTGGCTATCAGGAACGGATAGCATTTCTCTTTTGAGCCATTTAACTGTTTCTTCTATGCGTGCTTCATATAATTTATTTTTCGATTCCTGCCATACTTCAATTAATAAGCTAATAATAAGTGCATTATCGTATAACATCTTCTCAAAATGAGGGGCAAACCACTTGCTATCTGTGCTGTATCTAGCCCATCCGCCGCCGAGGTGATCATAAATACCGCCTTCGCATAGATGAAATGCCGTATTTTTAACAACTTGCTTCATATCATCCCGATTTTTTCTCATCCCGACGCGCCATAAATATTGCCACATTAATGTCTGAGGGAACTTAGGCGCTTTTTTTATACCGCCGTATTCCAGATCTGATATTCCCATTAATTTCTCTGCCGACATATCAATATCTTTGAGTGAAATATTCGCTGCCTGTGCAAGACCAGGCTTTCTTGAGATATCTGCATTTAGAGCGTTAGTTACGGTTGTTGCTATATCGGAAAGACCTCTGTTATTTTCTTCCCAAGCTTGACGGATATGGTTTAGCACATCTTTAAAACCGGGTAGGCCATAACGCCGCTCTTTGGGGAAATATGTACCTCCATAGAAAGGTTGCCCATTGGGAAATAAAAACATAGTAAGTGGCCATCCGCCGTGCTGCCCCATTAAATTTACTGCTTGCATATAAGTATGATCGATATCAGGGCGTTCTTCTCTATCAACCTTAATGTTAATAAACCAATTGTTCATCAGTCGGGCGGTTTCCTTATCCTCAAAACTTTCTCTTGCCATTACATGGCACCAATGACAGGCGGAATAGCCGACCGATAAAAGTATAGGTTTATTTTGTTGTTTAGCTAGATCTAAGGCTTCATCACACCAAGGCCACCAATTGACATAGTTATGTTTATGTTCTAAAAGATAAGGACTGGTTTCTTGCGCTAAACGGTTGCGGTTTTCGGATTCATTCATATAATTCAGTCCTCAAATAAATAAAAATAAACCAGCAAAGCTATTGCTATTGCTCCTAAGATAATATGGGTAATAATTAAAATTTTTGATCTGTTTAACCCTAAAAAGTCTTTATAGGTAACGATCATTCCTCCTATTGAGGTAATTACCAATATCGCGATAACAATTAAATAACTAAAGTGTTGATAAGTATATATTCCTAAAACCGCAATTCCTATTATTGAGAGTAGCCCGTGAAGTAAAACATAAGCTTTGGGGGTTTCTTTATCTTTATAGATATATGCGGTAATTACTAAACCTAAAATTGTTGCGGTAAGTAAAATAAATATTGTTGATATAAGCATTTTTTTTCACCTCTTTTAAGATATTATATTTGTTACTTCTAAACAAGGTGTGTTCTCGTATATATCCCATCCCATACTGCTAATAAGTTGAGATATTTCAAAGGATTAAACCTAGCTTGATTATCCAGCTTAGCAGAGGTAATACCCGTAATGCCGACTCCGATAATAAGCGTACCGACAATTATATCAGTATCAAAAGTGTTAAATTGAGTATTAACATTAGAATTAAAATCCCAAAGAGAGCTTTTGCTCATTATATTCCTCTCCATTATAATTTTCTCTATTAAGAAAATATTTCATTTTTTATTGTAAGCACTAAAATTACCTTTAATTTATGTTTTAATCTAACGTGAAATTAATATTATTTTAACTTTATTAAATATCTGACAATTTTTAAATTATACGATAAGGTATTGATCTATGTAGTTTAAAATTTCTCCCTCAATATCTTTCTCTGCCTCAGATAATTCATGTCCCGTATTTTTAAATAGTCTTAGTTTTTTTGGCTCATGAGCTAAAGTATAAGCATAAATTGAACAATTTTCAGGTAATATGGTATCTAAGGTTCCATGAATAAAAAGCGATGCAACGCCGGATTTAATATTAGAAATAACATCTGCGCCGTAGCTTTGTGTTGCAAGAGTAATTATGACTTTTACATGGGGCGAATTTGCTGCTGCTCTTATGATTACCGCGCCACCGAATGAGTGACCAACTAATGCAATATTACTAATTTTTTCTTGTTTAAGAAAAGATATACCTGCTTCCACATCTTTGACTGAGCTATCTAAAGAGTGAGTATCACAGAACTTTATTCGTAGTGCCGAGATAGCTTTAGAATTAAGGATGCTACATAGCCTTGGATAAAGCCCGCCACTGCACGGACTATCAAACCCACCTCCTATGCCGCCGACAAGAATAATACTGCAAGTTGCATTATCAGCCTTGTAATATTGCATTTCAACATTACCTCTTTCGGTGCTGACCGATAAGGATTGATAGCTACTCATTAAGATTCCTCTAATAAAGTAATTTTATTTTGCTTCATCTTTCATAGTATCTTTTTCCTGCTGAAATCTTTTGTGCATTTCTTGCGCTTCGGCTTGAGAAATATGATTCTTAGCTAGTATAAACATCTCCTTTTCTTCTTTCTCAATATGTTCAATAATACTTCTTCTTAATAAAGAAAATATTGTGTTTCGGTCATCTTTGTTTATGGCACTATTTATATATATAATAAAATACTTTTTCTTCAGCCTGATTATGCAATAACATTTCATTTTGCAGCTTATGCCAATGTTTTCAAATCTGAAGAACTTTTCTCTAACTGTGCTAAGAAGTCTCTGATTTCAGTGTGATCTTCTTGTAATGATGCATATATACCCGTCATAATATATTTCCAAATTTAGGTTTTGAGTCTGGCTGCTTATACTTAGCTATTTAAATTATATAACTGCACTATATTTAATCCTGACTTCTTTTCTTACCACCGACTTCTCCTCCTGCACCCGCAGGGAAAGGTGCCGTAGTATCAATACCGTTTAGCGGGTCTTCTTGGCCTCCCGCAGGTATTTGGTCATCTTCATTAGTATCTAGAAGTTGTGAGGAAAGCTGCATATCTTTATAAATGTCCATCTCTTTATTTTTCGCAAATTCCTGATAGAAAACTTTTCTTGGTTTTATGTTATTTTTTTTATCATTATTATGTTGGGTTTTGATTTTTTGATTACCGTTATTGGTGCTCATAACAAACCTTTCAATTAATTATTTGGAATACTTAATATAAACATAAACTCTTATAATCAGATTAGATAAGTGAAATTATTACCCATTTTTACTTTTTGCATATTAACAAATATTTGATACAAAATTACAAAATATAAGCTATATTTACCATGCATGGTAATAAATATTGCGCTTATATTCAAAATTAGATATTATTTATGTATAACCTTTAATCACAAAATGAAGTTATATGAAAAGAAAATATATAGTTATAATTGCAAGCATCACATTAATTTATACAGTCTTTTGGGGAGTGTGCGCAAATAATTTTAAGCACCATTTAGAAAGTGAATTAAAAAAGAATGATATTACATATGAATCGATTTCAATTACCGGTACGCCTATTTCCATCGGATCTAAAGTACATAAGCCAAGCATTGAAATTAATAAAAATCTTAGCTTGAAAAGTAATGATATAGCGACTGTTAAAGCCGATTTATTCGGGCAAAAATATACATTATTACTGCCTAAGCTAGTAGAGATTATTCATATCAAAAATGAAGAAATATCCAATAATTTAATCGACTTTAAAAATGCCGAGTTTACTATCGGGTTTAAAAATAAACCGATTAAAAATTATAAGGTAGATTACTTTGAACAATTTGAATTACCGGCAAGCAAAGAGTTTGAAGCGCTTAAACTAGTAGCTTTTAAAGCCGATGAGGTTGCGGTTTTTAATAATGAAAACAAACTACTACTGAAAAACCACGGGTTTTCTTTTAAAACTGATTTTGAAAAAATAAAGCTTCCTGTAATTAAAGCGGATACCGAGCTTACTTATAATGGCATAAAATATGAAGATGAATTTTTTTCTGTTGAAAATGATCCTAATATAAAAGATTTTTCTCAAATGGTTAAATTTATCTTAACCAGTAATTTATATGATAATTTAAAGTATAAACTCAACTTTAAAACTAATATTCTTCATGATGACAATATAGGTAAATATAAATATGGCTTTGATATTATAAGCAATACGAATATAAAAGATATAGCAAATAGTCAACAAACTTCTACTGTAAACATTAATGCTGAAAAAAACAAAGTAATAAATATCACTACTAACTATCACTTAACTTCTAACTATACTCCTAAATGGTTTGATGCATCTTTAGAATATAACAAGAAAATATATGATATAAATCCATATATAAAATCAATAAATATTAAGGATATTCACAATATAATTCCTAAGATGCATGAATTTAAATATATTAATTTTGATTTAAATACAGAGTTTAGTTTCTTATTGAATTCTACCGATCTTGCCCCTACGGTTAAAATAAATAAACTTGGTTTTGAGACAGAGCAGTATGCAGCTTATGTAGAAGGGATAATAGCCGAAGCAACCGATAAACCGGTGGAGATGTTTTTATATATAAATAATTATAATCAACTTTTTAATGATTATATTAATTACGGAAATAAAATATTGGAAGCTATGCAAGTTAAGGATATTGACATAGATTCGAGGAAAGCCATAGTTATAGATACTTTAATAGGCATAGCCGAAGAAAAAGACAATAGCAAAATGAAAATTAGAGTTTCTTATGATAAAACTAATAATGAATTACTTATAGGGGGAAAAAATTTGTTTGAAATAGTTATGCTATTTGAGCCATGGAATAAGGACTTACCTTTATTATTTTGAATAATTATTCCAATTACAAAATGGAGCCTTAAGTTAAAATTCTGGGCTCATTTTTTTATTAATATTCTTAAGTACCTTAAGCATGCTTATAAACAAATAAAAAAAGTAACTCTCTATCATATTAACAACATATTAAGAATTTTACATTAAACCTTATTTTATGTTTGCTTTTTAAAGTTTTTTTAATTAGCTTAAATATTAGCTATTTCAGCATGTAGCTTTTTAGCATTTAGTTGTATTTTGCAAAAAATATTTCAACCTTTTTAATTTTTTTTAAATAAGGGAGGTCTAAATGGCACACATTTCTTTAATCGATAAAACAATGCATAAAACTTATTCATGGCTCTATGAGATTGAAGAACACATGGGCTGGGATGAAGGTAATGAAGGAAGAGCATTATCATTACTCAAATCCACACTCCATAGACTAAGAGATAATTTACTTATAAATGATTTAGCACATTTCGCCGCTCAGCTTCCCGTCTTAGTCAGAGGATTGTTATTTGAAGCCTGGAACCCTGATCATACTCCTGTCAAAGATAGAAAGCACGGAGAATTTTTGGCAGCTGTATTACACGGGTTACCGGAAACACATAAAAATATCGACATTGAAGAAGGAGTAAAAGCCATTTTCAAAACATTATATTATAAAATTGATCCTTTTGAGGTTGAAAAGTTAAAAAAAGTGCTCCCTGACAGTATCAAGGTCTTGTTTCCTTGAGACGCATGGTAAGAGCAAATTATTATAAGAATTAAAAAACTAATATTGAGGAAACTATGATTACAACAACTGATAAGGGATATAAACAAGATTTAAACAAAGATTTAACAAATGGTGAATTCGAAGCCGTAAAAAATGATAGTCATAGCGAAGATGAAATGTCTGAACATTTAAATAATATTGACGGCGGTTCTATACAAATTAATGAGCCGATCAATGATAACTTTCCCGGAGAATTAGACAACGGTTTTGCGACAACTAATGATAATAGCAGATCACCATATTATAGCCTTGGCGACGGGGGAGATTAATCGTTACCTAACTTAACCTTCATAATAAAAATATCTCATTTAATTAATTCGCGTCGTAAAAGTTTTAAAGGCGCGTTTTATAATTTCATCTTACCTTGCTTCTTAAGAACATATCCGTATTTAACAAGTTTATTTACTATGTTCATTATTACAACTTTTCAGCTAGCCGATAATATAAATTCAAATATATTAACTTTCTGTAAATATGATTAAAAATGAAATCCATAACCTTGCGAGAGGAATCATAGTTCAAGATAATCATATATTACTGGTTTCTCATCCTGAATATTGGGACGGAAATACATTTTATCTTCCGGGTGGTCATATAGAACATAGAGAAACTGCCGTTTCGGCATTAATAAGGGAATTACGTGAAGAAGTAGGGTATGAATTTGGAGTGGGGAGGTTTTTAGGTTGTCTGGAGCATATTTTTAACCCTACTATTGATATTACTGTTTGCCATTCACATGAATTTTATTTTCTCTTTTTAGCGCACTCGAGAAATATCCTGGATATTTCTCCTATTATTCAACAAGAAGCAAAAGTTAAATTAACTTGGGTCAATATGGATAATTTAAATAAAATTAACCTTCTTCCCAATCCTTTAATTAAGCTTATCCCTATATGGCTTAAATTAAATTTTAAAAACTCTTTCGTCGGTTGTTAATAATATTGCTATAATGTTAAAATTAAGTATAACATAATGATATTACTAATTTATATCGTGTAGCCACTATGACAGGGATACTAAGTAGAAGTCGAGAGGGAAATAGAGGGAACAATGCAAATTGTAATATAAATAAGATGATAGGAGAAGAGAGCAAGGAAGAATTATTAGGACTGACAAAGATTTATAATGCTCAAAATTTATCAAAAATCATAGATAAAAAACAAAGTTTTATAAATTATAAATTTATTGAAGAAGTAGCTTTGTCTATATGTTTATATTCACCGTTAATTGCAATCCCCTTTGCTTATCTTCCAATTACTTTTAATAATGTTACTTTAGTTTGTCTTTCAGCAATAGCATTAGCTGCTAATACTGTAATGGGCATAAATTTACTAAAAAAATATTTTTTACCGGCAAAGAGCTTTGTAGCCGAAATATCTGAAGAGAATAATAGTAGAGGCTTTCAAAAATTACTAAATCTCAGTAGTGATGAAAATGATTATACAGATGAAGAACCAACAACGCCTAGAATTTATGATATTAACGAAGAAAACCCAAACTCTAAAAGAGAAAATATCATATCAAGCCTTCGAAGAAACAGTAGTTTTAGTGAAACAGTTATTCACAGGAGCCTTGAAAAACGGTTAGTTTTTGAACTTTAATTTAGTTATGGAAAATCTTTCCTTCTAAAGGTCTATTTTCCTTGCTTATAATAAATAAACTAATATATTGATAATAAAAAAACTTATCAAATTATGAGTATTTTAATTTCCACCGAACTTAAGAGTATAGTTAAGGATTGGATCAGTTATCTTTCTAATATAAAGAAGTATTCTAAGCACACGTGTAATGCATATGTTACGGATCTCTTTTACTTTATTTCATTTATTTCAAGCTATAACGGCGGGGAACAAGTAGATTTAAAGCTAATTTCAGCCCTTGAAGTACAAGATTTTCGTGCATGGCTTGCCGGCAGAAAAAATAAAGATTTAAAAGCTACCTCAAATGCTCGCGCACTCTCAACCTTAAGAGCATTTTATAAATATTTAAGTAACCAAAAAATTATTGATAATAAAAATATATTTAATATAAAAATTAACAAGGTGAATAAGCCGCTTCCTAAAGCCCTACTCCCTAAATCCGCCGTTGAAGCAACTAAAATAATTGAAATTTTAGCCAAAAAAGATTGGGTAGGAGCAAGAGATACTGCTATTTTACTTCTCTTATATGGCGCCGGGCTTAGAATCAGCGAAGTATTATCACTCAAGCTTTGTAATATACCTAAAAATTCAAATGAAATGCTTTTTATTAAAGGTAAAGGTAAAAAAGAACGGCTTGTCCCCCTACTCCCTAAAATTTTAGATGCAATAAACCATTATATAAAACATTGCCCGTATGACACATCGGAAAATGAGATTTTCAGAGGGGCAAACGGTGGGGTATTAAACCCTGATGTCTTCAGAGAAACAATCAGAAGCTTAAAAAACACCTTAGGTCTACCACACTATACCAGCCCACATGCATTCAGGCATAGTTTTGCCACACATTTACTGGGGAGCGGCGGCGACTTAAGAACAATCCAGGAACTGCTCGGCCATCAAAGTTTATCAACTACCCAAAGATATACTAAAGTTGATGCTGAAAATATGATAAACGCCTATAAAATGTTCCATCCCAGAAGTAAAGAAGTCAAGGGCAGTTAGCCCTTTTTTCTATAACTCGTCGGTGTGTTGAGAAGATGTTGCATTAAATAACTCGTTTATTATTTCTTCCCCATTAGTTTGTAATTTTGCTTCTTCTACAAGATTTTGAACTAAATTATGCTGCTCAAGATCTGAAGCACTACTAAATATTTTATTAAAAAGCTCTTTATCATTATTATTTTTTTCTAACATTACATCTATAGCTTTTTCAATTTTAGGATAATATTCTTCATTTAAGCATCCATTATTTTTAAAATATTTATTATAAGCATTTATTTTATTATCTTCTGAATCTGCTTTTAGACATACACTACTGAAAATATTATAAATATAAGGCACCTCTTTACCTTCATCAATTTTCTCAAAAAAGGTATCTAAAATCTTCTCAATTTTAGAGTAGTATATTTTATCAAAGTATCCTTCTTTTTTAAAATTTTCCCCACATAATTGCAGTGTATCAAACTCAAATCTTTCTTCTGTAAAAGCTGATTCTATACACATACCTTTTAAAATATCATAATAATTAATTTTATTTGAAACTTCTTTACATGTATCAACTTTTTCTTGTAGAGAAATTTTATATTTATACACAGAAGTTTTTTCCTCAGCTATATTTTGAAAGTAGGTAATAAAAGCTTCCTCTTCAATTTTACCAAAATTTTTACTTTGAGGTCTACAACTTATACTAATTTTTTCTTTAATAAGATTTATATCTTTCAATGTTAAAAAATTAATATCATTCTTGAGTAGTGGAAATGGTTGTTTAAGAGGATCATATTCCCCTAAATTTATGAGTAAGGCTTTAAATATAATATTGCCATATTTGTATATATTAGCATCTGACTCTGGATTTGTAGCAGCTACATTACAATTAAAATTATTTACCTTTTGAGAAAATTCATCATATAACATATCGATATTCTCAATTACCCTATCTAAACTTTTTTTGCAATTTAATATATCAATTTTGCTTATTAAACTTTCTTTTTTCATATACTTTACCATTAATATTTAGAAATTATAAATATATTAGTGCATGACAATGTTGACAATGTATAAAAATTTCATTTCAGTCAATTAGAAGCATATTAATAATCTGGTAATAACCGATAAGCAAATTTTTAATTATTAGAATATATAATTAACTACTTCTTACCAAACTTCTTCCCTCTCAGGCGCATTACATAGGTAATTACTTCCGCTACCGCCTTATAATGCTCAAACGGAACATACTGATCAATCTCGGTGGAGCTATAAAGTGCTCGAGCGAGTGGAGCATCTTCAATGACGGGAATCATATTTTCAATAGCAACTTCCTTAATTCTAAGTGCAATATTATCCTGCCCCTTAGCAATAACCTGTGGTGCCGGCATGTTATCCTGATCATATTTTAAAGCGACCGCAAAGTGGGTCGGGTTGGTGATTATCACATCAGCGCTCGGCACCGAGGCCATCATACGTTTCTGCGCCCTTTCCATTCTAATTGACTTCAACTTGGATTTAATTTCAGGGCTTCCTTCAGTTTGCTTATACTCCTCTTTTATCTCCTCTTTAGTCATCCTTAAGTTTTTATAAAACTCGTACCTTTGATAAAAATAATCGATGGCCGCAATTGCTCCCATTACAATGCAAACCGCTATCATCATTTTAGTTATAAACTTTAAAGTGAGTGCTAAAAACCCGTAAAAGCTTAAAGTATGAATCATAGGCAGAACCTTGAGCTCTGAAGAGATTGCCAGGTATATTGCCATTGAAATCGCGATCATTTTAAAGATCCCTTTAATAAGCTCAACAACCGACTTCATTGAAAAGATTCTTCCGAAACCCTTCATCGGGGAAATTTTACTTAGGTCAAACTTAAGCACCTCAGCAGACAACACAAAACCATGCTGTGCGAAATTACTGAATATAATTGTAATTACCGCAATTACTAAAGGGATAGATAATATAAAAAGAAAATCAAAGATCAACCTCTTAACAAGATGCATTATGCTTATCCAGTTATCACCTATAACCAGCTGATGAGCCGAATAAATATAAAAAGAAATTTTATTTTGAATCATTTTTAAGAGATAGGGGTAAACCCAACTTAGCAAAATGGTAAATGCAAGCAGAGTAATAAAATTATTTACTTCTTTAGAAGTGATCACCTGCCCTTTTTTAAATGCTTCATCTATCCGCCGCTGGGTAGGTTCTTCAGTTTTTTGATCCGTATCTTTATCATCCGACATATTTTAACTACCGTAAATTTGTGACAATTGCTCTTGGTAATAATCTACAAACCACATACTTAGGCTTGATAGTATAAATATAAATACCAAAACGTTTATTATAATTTGTATAGGGAAAATCAATGAAAATACTTGGAGTTGCGGTATCAGCTTTGCTAATATCCCCACCCCTAAAAAGAGCATCAAACTTACTACCAGAAAGGGTAATGACATTTTAACCCCTGTTATAAAAGCACTTGATGCGCTCCTGATAATCAGCTCGGAAAAACTCTCAAAATGTTGGGCGAATCCACCGATCGGTAAGTGTTTATAAGTATCGGCAAGGCCGGAAATTATTACTAAATGCAAATCAAGACTTAAAATAAGCATTATAGCAAGTATTGTAAAAAAATTACCGAATAAGCTACCTTGGGTAGCTTGAGCAGGATCAAAAAGCATGGCGGAAGCCAAGCCGGATTGGGTTGCCATCACTAACCCGAATACATGCACAGCACTAATAATAAATTTAGTTGTAAGCCCGATCATTATCCCGATACTTATTTCCCCGAACAGTAACGCTGCTATTGAAATTACCGAATCAGGGAATAAAATATTATTTGGCATTGACGAAAAAATTAGTAGACTTACAGCTCCGGCAAAGATTACTTTTACCATGGTAGGAACACTTGTTTCACCGATAGCCGGAATGAACATAAATGCTGACCCCACCCTACTGAAGACAAGAAAAACCGAAAACAACCCTGAATTGGAAAATTCAACTAATGTCATATAAAAAATTAAAATTTAACTCAATGATAACAAATAACAAATTGCATTTATTTGCAATATTAAGTTAACATAAACATTAAATAATATTAGCAGTTAAAAAAGTCTATATGTTATATTTAGTAAGAAAGCCAGAAGAATCCATTATTATAAATAATAATATTGAGATTAAAGTTATTGAAATAACAAGGAAACATGTAAAATTAGGGCTTAGTTTTCCAAATTCTTGTTCGGTTTTAAGAAAAGAAGTATATGATAGAATGCAAAAAGAGAACTTGGAAGCTCTTGTCGCTTTCGATGTTGAGCAAGATGACAGTAATGATGATAAAGTAAAATAACTATGAAAGAAAAATTAAAAGAAATATTACTAAGTAAAAAATTTCAGGTTGCAGCCGTAATAACTTTAGCAATTGTATTAACTGCCGTAATTACCTATCTCATCAGTTATACTTCACTTACCCGACATGCAAAAGATGTGGTTTTAGTTGAAACTAAGTATGAGTTCCCACTGCTCGTAAACAGTCATGATGAATATCAGGGCAAAGCTCTTATTGAGCACGGCACATACAAAGAACATTTGACGCCTATTATTAAGAAGATAGTTAAAAATGACGGCACATGTATTGATATAGGTGCAGGCTACGGGTATCATACCGTTTTAATGTCTAAACTTGCAGCAGATGGAGAAGTTTATAGCTTTGAAGCTATTCCTAATGTGTATAAACTGCTTCGTTATTCGGTTAATATGAATGAAATAAAAAACACTAAAGTATTTAATAATTTACTTTCTTCGGAAAATACTAAAAGTTTCTTAGAAACTTATCCGGAATACCCTACGCTTTCTTCAACCATAGTAAGCTCTAAAGCAACCCATATTAAAAAAGATCATTATATTGAAAAGAATGCAGAAGCACTTGATTATTTACTTCCTGATTTAAGTGATGTTTCCTTAATTAAAATAGATACCAACGGAAGCGAACTTGCAATCATTAAAGGAGCTAAAGGAATTATAAGCAGATCTCCTAAATTAAATATTATATTACGTTGGAACTATAAAAAGTTTGCCTATTATGGAGATATTTACCCAAGATTAATTGATAATTTTGTTAATGCAAAATTTGAATTCTGGATAATTAACCAAGATGGAAGCATGAAGTTGATTACTAAAGACCAATTGCTTATCTTAGAAAATGCCGATGTATTAATCACTAAAGACTATATCGGTTAAGAAGATTTAGATAAAACAAGAAAAATAACTACAAAGTTATATTTAACTTTTTATGGTATTTTATTGAATTATAAGTTAAATTAAAAAGAATATGAGCTTTTATATTTTGAGGGGATTATGAAATTCGGGGATAAAAACAGCACCGGTGCAAAAAGCAAGTTAAAAATCGGGAGTAAGGAATATACTTATTTTAATCTGAATAAAGCAGCTCAAAGCTTAAATATTGATGCTAAACGACTCCCTATTTCGATGAAAATTATTTTAGAAAATCTTTTAAGATTTGAAGATAACCGAGTTGTTAAAAGAAAAGATCTTGAAGCTGTTGCTGAATGGTTAAAAACCAAAAAATCCGATCATGAAATAGCCTTTTTGCCGGCTAGAGTTCTAATGCAGGATTTCACCGGAGTTCCAGCTGTGGTTGATCTTGCTGCCATGCGTGATGCAATAAATAAATTGGGCGGGGATGCGAACAAAGTTAATCCTCTAATTCCCGTTGATCTGGTAATTGACCACTCTGTGCAGGTAGATAAATACGCCACACCTGATTCTTTAAAAGTGAATGTAAAATATGAAATGGAAAGGAACCTGGAAAGATATGAATTCCTAAGGTGGGGTCAGGACGCTTTCAACAACTTCAGAGTTGTGCCTCCGGGCACCGGGATATGCCACCAGGTGAATTTAGAGTATTTAGCTCAAGTAGTTTGGACAATGTCGATGAGAGGTGAAACTTTCGCCTACCCTGATACTTTAGTCGGGACGGATAGCCACACAACCATGATTAACGGTTTATCAGTTCTTGGTTGGGGAGTCGGAGGTATTGAAGCAGAAGCTGCAATGCTCGGGCAGCCTATTTCAATGTTACTGCCGGAAGTAATCGGGTTTAAAATGACCGGCAACTTAAGAGAAGGAGTAACAGCGACCGACTTAGTGTTAACGGTTACTAATATGCTTCGTAAAAAAGGGGTGGTGGGTAAATTTGTCGAGTTTTACGGCGAAGGTTTAAAACATTTACCGCTGGCAGATCGTTCCACAATTGCTAATATGGCACCGGAATATGGTGCAACGTGCGGATTCTTCCCAATTGACGAAGAAACTGTAAAATATCTAGAGTTGTCGGCAAGACCTAAAGAGGTGATTGATTTAGTTGAAACGTATGCTAAAGAACAAGGTTTATGGCGTGATGACTCAATGAGCATGGAATTTACCGATACCTTAGAGTTAAACTTAAGCGAAGTAGAACCAAGTTTAGCTGGTCCGAAAAGACCGCAAGATAAAATAAATCTTTCTGCAATACCTCAAAATTTTCAAAAAGAGTTACCAAGCTTAAATAAAGATAGCTCTAATACGGATAAAGAATTTCATGTTCAGGGCAAAAGCTTTACACTAGGCAACGGTAATGTAGTTATTGCTGCAATCACAAGTTGTACTAATACCTCAAACCCAAGCGTAATGATCGGTGCAGGATTATTAGCTAAAAAAGCTATAGAAAAAGGCTTAAATGTTAAACCATGGGTCAAAACTTCACTTGCGCCGGGATCAAAAGTTGTTAGCGAGTATTTGAGTAAATCCGGATTGCAATACTATCTTGATGAATTGGGGTTTTATCTGGTCGGTTACGGGTGCACTACATGCATAGGTAACTCAGGGCCTTTACTTGAAGAAATTGAAAAAACTATAGTGGATAACAACCTGGTAGTTGCAGCCGTTCTTTCAGGGAATAGAAACTTTGAAGGAAGAGTACACCCTTATGTAAGAGCTAACTATCTTGCTTCGCCACCGCTTTGTGTAGCTTATGCGATTGCAGGAACGATGGAAATCAATCTAAGCTCCGAGCCGATCGGTAAAGACAAGCATGGGAACAACGTTTTCTTAAAAGATATTTGGCCGAGTAATGAAGAGATTAGAGAAGTCATGAGCAGTGTAATTACGCCTCAGATGTTTGCGAGCAAATATGCCGAAGTTTTTGAAGGCGAAGAAGAATGGAAACAAATTACCATTTCAACCGGGCTGAATTATACATGGAATGATAAGAGTACTTATATCAAACAACCACCATACTTTGAAAATATGAGCATTAATCCGAGCGGAACGGATGATATATCAAATGCTCGAATACTTGCTCTTCTTAGCGACAGCATTACAACCGATCATATCAGCCCGGCGGGAAATATTGCTAAAACCAGTCCGGCTGCTAAATACTTACTTAGCCATAATATTCCCGTCGATGAATTTAACTCTTACGGGTCAAGACGCGGGAATCATGAAGTTATGATGCGTGGAACTTTTGCCAATACCAGAATTAAAAACGAGATGGCCGGCGGAGCTGAAGGCGGCTTAACCAGATATATGGATGAAGGTGAGGTTGAAAGCATTTATGATGCTGCAATGAAATACAGAGAAGAAAATATTCCGCTGGTAATTTTTGCCGGTAAGGAATACGGAACTGGTTCATCCAGAGACTGGGCAGCTAAAGGAACTAATCTTTTAGGGGTAAAAGCGGTTATTGCTGAAAGCTTTGAAAGGATCCATAGATCAAACTTAGTCGGAATGGGAGTTATGCCTTTAGTATTCCAAAACGGTTTAACCTGGAAAGATTTAAAGCTTTCCGGCAAGGAAACTGTGAGTATTACAGGTTTGGAAAATATTACCCCGCTTAAACCGGTTAAATGTACTATTTCATTAGACGGTATGATTATTAATGAAATTACTTTAACTCTAAGAGTTGATACTGAAGTTGAAGTGGAATATGTGAATAATGGCGGTATTTTACAATATGTGCTTAGAAAATTAGTTTAATTATTTAATTAATATTTGCTTGAAAGAGCAGACGAAGAAAGATACAAAAGGTTCTATGAAGTAACCACAATAACAAAGTAGAACCTTATGTCTTTACCTCCCGTTGCGAAAAAAATTCCTTATATATTTGAGATCCATAGTGAAAAACTAACCGATGATTATGCTTGGTTAAGAGATAAAAACTGGCCGGATGTTAAAGATGAAGAAGTTCTAAATTACCTTAAGGAAGAAAATAAATACTTTGAAAGTATTATGGCTTCTCAAAAAGATATGGAAGAGGCCATATATAAGGAGCTTAAGAACCGTATAAAGCTCACTGATACCACCTACCCTATAAAGCGCAATGAATATTATTATTACTCCAGAACAACTGAACATTCCAATTACCAGATTTTTTGCAGGAAGAAAAATTCCTTGGATAATCCTGAAGAAATTATTCTTGACTGTGATGAGCTTGGAAAAGATCTTTGCTTTTTTGATTTAGGTGCAATTGCAATAAGCCCTGATCACTCTATGTTAGCATATTCTACTGATACTACGGGCGGTGAAAGATATAATATATACGTTAAAAACTTAAATAGTAACGCATTATTAAGAGATGAGATTAGTGATAGTATAGGAAGCATAGTTTGGCATAAGAACGGAAAAGGGTTCTTTTATACTAAACTAAATGAATTTTGGAGAACGGATAAAGTTTATTACCATGAACTCGGCACTTCAAGCGAGCAAGATAAGTTGATATTCAAGGAAAATGACCAAATATTCAGGGTCAGCATTAGCAAATCAAAGAGCGAACAATTCTTAATTATTGATTCTGAAAGTAAAGATTATAATGAAATTTTGGTGCTGGATTTTAACTCCGATAACTTGGAACCAAAGTTAATTGAGCCAAGGAAAGATAATCATCTTTATTACATTGAACACAGAGATGGATATTTTTATATAAAAACTAATTCAGGCGGCAAAAATTTTAGGTTGGTAAAAGCTCCCCTAACTAGTCCTGAATCGGCTAATTGGCAGGAAGTTATCCCGCATAGCAATGAAAATTACTTAACTGATTTCTTTACTTTTAAAGATACCATAGTGGTGCAGTCTCAGCATAAAGGCTTAAGTTGTTTAAAAGTATATGATTATGATTTTAAAAACTTCCATAAAATAAATTTTCCCGACCCCAGCTATTTTATTTCACCGATCTTCACAACTTTTGATGATGTGAATATTCGGTTTTCTTATTCCTCATTAAACTCCCCTGAGATGATTATGGAAAATAGCTTCTTTGACAACCATATAGAAACCTTGAAAACTAAGGAAGTATTAGGTGGGTATGATAAATCTTACTATGCTTCGGAAAGAATATTTGCTAAAGGTAAGGATGGTGTAGAAATACCGATTTCTTTAGTTTACAGGAAAGATAGATTTAAGCATGACGGCTCCAATCCGTTATACCTTTACGGATACGGTTCATATGGCTATCCTACCCATGCAAGATTCCGTTCTGACATAGTTTCCCTACTGGATAGAGGGTTTGTATATGCGATAGCTCATATTAGAGGCGGTGATGAAATGGGACAAGAATGGTATCTGGATGGTAAGTTATTAAATAAAAAAAATACTTTTGATGATTTTATTGTTTGTGCGGAATACTTAATTGCTAATAATTATACTCGTAAACAAAATATTGTAATAGTCGGCGGCAGTGCAGGAGGTTTGCTGGTTGGGGTTTGCGTGAATGAAAGGCCTGATTTATTTAAAATGGCCGTTGCGGATGTTCCTTATGTCGATGCACTAAACACTATGCTTGACGAAAGTTTACCTTTAACTCCGGGGGAATATTCCGAATGGGGTAATCCTAAAAATGAAGAATATTACCGCTATATTAAATCTTATTCACCTTATGATAATATAAAGAGACAAGATTACCCGGCATTATATGTAACTGCCGGATTAACCGATCCGAGAGTAACTTATTGGGAACCGGCAAAATGGGTAGCAAAACTTAGAGATTATAAAACGGATAATAATCTGCTTGTGCTTAAAACTAATATGGATGCCGGCCACTGCGGAGCTTCAGGCAGGTTCGAATACTTGAAGGATAGCGCACAGGAATATAGCTTTATACTTAAAATATTCGGGGTTTAATTAATCTCAAACCCTAAAAGTTTAATATTTATAAACTTGAATTACGCGGTAGAATTTTATTTAGCGTGAATTCTCCAATTATTCTTTCTGCCCATGGCTTAACTTCAAATTTATTTAAAAAACTCACAACAGCAGCTTTTCCTTCGGAAAATGCACAATCCGCCGGAGTTTCACCTCGCTTATTTTTTAAATTAGTTTTCAATCCTTTTTTTATAAGAAACTTAGCCGTATGAAGTTGCCCGCCGCGTGCGGCAAAATGCATAGCTGTTTCTCCATCCTCAGCCACAGCATTAATATCTGCTCCTTTGTCTACAAGAAGCTCAATTATATGGTTATGCCCGTCTTGTGCTGCATAATGGAGCGGGGTTTCACCTTCCTCTGTTCTTGTATCTACTTCAAGCCCATTATTTATAAGAAATTCTATAGTATTTTGATACCCGCCTTCAGCGGCAAAATGCATAGCCGTTTCATAGTCTATGGTTACAGCATTAATATTGGCACCGAATCTTTGAAGAAACTCAATTATATGGTTACACCCTTTTTGTGCAGCATAGTGAATCGGGGTTTTACCCTCTTCCGTTCTAGCATTAACTTCGAGTCCTTTTTTTAATAAAAATTCAACTGTATCTTGATGTCCGCTTTCAGCGGCAAAATGCATAGCCGTTTCACAGTCTTTAGTCTTTACATGAATATCAGCCCCGTTTTTTATTAGTTCATCTACCCTTTTTAAATTTCCTGCCTTTACCGCTTCTATGAATTGCTCATTAATTTTATCTTTCATTCTAATTTTCCTTTAATAATATTTCTTTTGTACTGTACTAACTTAGTAATTAATTATTATACTTAGTACACACAGTAACCACAAAGTTATTTAATAAATAATTATTACAAGGAATCTATATAGCAATAAACAAAAGAATATACAAAGGGTGTTTAAGTATGATTTATAATAAATGTTCAAGGAATGTATTCGGATATTGCAGCCGAAAAACCCAAAATCACCAGAAGGGTTAATCCTCTTTAATATCCCAATTATACCGCTTAGTTTTGCCCGGCTGATAAAAAACAGGTAACATCTTCAATGAAGTCCTGAAAGTCCTAGTTTTCTTCAACCAGCCTATTTACATTATCCCAATCAATTTCAATACGCTCTTTAGCAGGAATTAATACCTGACTCTCTACAGGAGTTTTATTATCAAACAAGATAAAGCCGGGTTCCATGTAGTGCAGAAAAAATCAGCAATTCACGCTTGATGTCGGAACCTTCCAATTCCGCCGCTACCAAATAGCCATAGTTAGCCCAGAAAGAATTAGATACCGCCTGAAAGGATACTCGGCGAACATTTGAACGGTTGATGAGCAGCTTAAACTTCAAATAACCACAATTTGTTTTTTTATCTGAATATTGCCGGACACAATTTCTTACTTTCTGATCCCAATCAGCCGTTAAATCTTCCATGGCAACAAGATCAGGGTAAAACCATTTATTGCAGTTTGTACCGTGATTGTTTAATTAGCGTTTCTCATCAATGCGTTTACTGTAAATGCTATATTCAGCTCAAAGAAAACTTGAAAGCATCAGGTAAAGATCATGTTCCGATAAACGTGCCGCATCCCTTTGAGTTATTGATGCAGAGAGGAGACCAGACTCTGCTTCTTCTATTTCGGCCTGATCGCTTTGAGTCGTGTAGTAATATTTGTGGGGTCGCTCTTCCGTGGTTTTCAGTTTTGTGTTTCGTTTCTGCAAGTGCTTACGCCGCGCCCCAATTTCTGCGATAATTTGCTGAACTAATGCTTGATCATTATCAAGCTTATTAGCAGTTGCTTTACTGCATTCCCGTTTGGCCTCGCACTCATCAGGGTAGATTTCAAATATCCACTCTGCGATCTCGCGGGCAGTAAACTTCTGCCCAGGGCGCTTCGATAGGTATTCGATAATTTTTTTACTTAAATCCAGATTTATATTCTTACTTTTTAGGGTTCAAGGACAAGTGATCCTACCAATTTATCAAAAACTAACAATAGAAAGCAAAAGTTTATGCGTCATATCACACAAAATGGTATGAATCTGATTTGATGTTACCCTCTAGCTTATTCGGTCGGCAGAGCTTTTCGGCATGAGCATGAAACTAAACCGGTAATTGTATAAATGATATTCACTATATTTAATTCTGATTCAAAATCGACTTTAATAAAAATCTTAACATTAAAATTTAAGGATAGAAGCCAAGTAGACCAATGTAATCTTATTTAAATGCATAGAATATACTTATTGTAGTTTTTTACACTTAAGATTAGCACTAATAAATCTCTGAATTTTACATATATCGCTGAAAGCCGGATTCTATGTGGTGGAGACAAACGGATTCGAACCGATGACCCCCTGCTTGCAAAGCAGGTGCTCTACCAACTGAGCTATGTCCCCATATGCTTTAAACTGCTTACTTGCTTATAAATATATTTTTATAAAAAAGCAAGCACTAAATGGAGCGGGAGAAGGGATTCGAACCCTCGACCCCAACCTTGGCAAGGTTGTGCTCTACCCCTGAGCTACACCCGCATGTTTTAAGCAAATGCCAATATAATTGTAAAATTAATAATTGCAATACTATTTTTAAAATTTCTCATCCTGAATTGTTTCTCCGGGAGCTATAGCTTAAGAACCGCTAAAAAAGTTAGGGTTTCTAAATATAAATTCAGATTTATTAATCTCAGTATTAGTTTTTATATTACTAAATATAATTTCTATCTCCTGCCCGCTTTCATCAACGACATCAACTTCAGCTAACTTTATTTTATGATTATCATCACGTTCAAACTTAAGTGTCAACCCGGCTATAGCTGATTTTTCATAATCTCTGTTCTTCTCGGAGATAACAAGTTCGGAATAATGTTTGCCTGCTATATATTTCTCAACAAGCACATCTTTTGCAAGGTTGATTTTTTCTTTACTTAAAAAGTGAGCAAGTACGGCTTTGGTTGAAATATAACTAGCCTCCTCCAGTTCATAATCATAATATACTATATTTTTTCCGTTACTGATAACAAGCGCTTTTTTTGGCTTTAAGTATTCCCATTTCATCTTGCCGGGCTTTGATAATAAAAACTTACCTTCTTTAATTGTACCGTCACTGCTATATTGCTTAAAATCAGCGCTAAGCGTTGTAATTGAGTTTAAATAGTTTTCAACTTCAATAACAGAATCAGCAGCTGCAAACATTATATTCGGGATTAGCAAAAAAAAGATAAAAAGTAGTGATTTATTATACATATAATTTTCCTTATATTTCTTATATTTTAAGACGTTAAAAATTTATTATTTTATGTTATAGTAGTATAATAAGTGAACCCAACTCAAATATTCAAGTGCTTATTAGGGCTTTTAAGATATTAAGTAAAATTATTTTCAGCTTAGTTGCTTTAGCGGCAATATTGTTGTTTTCAATTTATATTTGGCTTGCAACCGGTTCAAAATCCATACCATTCGCTGCAAAATATGTTTCCAATCAAGCGACCGAACTAGTACCTAATGCAAAATTTAACATAAAAGAGTTAAAAGCCGGCCTTAATAAAAAAGATTATAGCATATATTTTGATATTAATAATCTAAACATTACCCTATCAAATTATGACCCTTTAATTTTAACTAATACAAAGATAAAATTTTATCCGGCCGGTTTAATCCCCTTCACCAAGCAACCCCTGGTGAATTTAGAACTTTCACTTGATAAAATTAACTTTGCTCCTTTAAAGGGCGGTAATCGGGAGTTAACTAAGGATATACCGGTAGACTTAATTGATAACTTTATTTTAAAAAATAAGAAGAGATTAAAAAGATTTAATTTCATACTTCTTAATACCAGCTTTACATTTATAAAAAATAATAACCCGATTACATTCAAGGTTGAAAAAGCTTCATTTAGTCCGGTAAAAAGTGGTAACACTCTATTACTTAGAGCAAAAGTACAAGCAAAAATAAATGAGGAAAATATTACCATTAATTCTGTATTTAATACTTCTTCTAAAAAAGAACTTGTTATTTCAGGGGTGGTTAAAGGGATAAGTTATAAATCTCTTAATGAGCTTGGCTTTGGTACAAAGATACTTAATAATGCAGATATTAAATTAGACTTAAATTTTAAAGCAATAACTACAAAGTTTAATACCTTTGATCAGCTCAACTTTAATATTAATAGCACTAGAGGTTTAATCAACCCTAATCAGGATTTTACCACACCGGTAATAATAGATAATTTAACAATCTTAGGAAAGTGTTTAAACGGTTGCAGCACTATTGAATTTGAAAGGCTTAAGATTCTCTTCCAAGGCAATCAGATTTTAATAAGCGGGAAATTTACAGATAACATATTAAGTATAAATGCAAGCACCAGTAAAATTAACTTAGAACAAATATTAAAACTCTGGCCGAGAACCTTATCTCCTAAGTCATATACTTGGATAAACGAGTACTTAAAAGCGGCAGAAATAAAGGGAGTTAGCGCACACTTACATTTTAACCTCGAGGATTTGGCAAGCGGAAAGGATTTAAAAGATGATAGTTTATATGTAACATTTCCGATTGAAAATGCAGCTTTACAATACCCTAAAAATTCACCCTTAATAAGCAATATTAATGGCATAATAGATATTTATCCTAATAAAATTAATATAAAAATTAAGAATGGAAAAATACTTTCCTCTGAACTTAAAGATTTTGATATTAATATTAATGATCTTATCGGCAAAAATACTATGCTTAATATTAAAGGTAAATTAATCGGTTCAGTTCAGGATTCTATTGATCTAGCTTATATATACTCTGAAAAACAAAACTTAGAGTTTAAGAGTTTACAAGGCAATACAGCTTCTGAATTAGAGATATCAGTCCCGCTTACAGGAGAAGAAAATAATAAAAATTTCAACCTTAACGTGGCTTCTCAAATATCCGATCTTAAAACTGAGGTATTTAATAAATACCCGATCTCTAACGGGTCATTAAAAGTAAATTTAAAAGATAATATTTTACTTATAAACGGCACAGCAAATTTTGTTGAGAATCTTCCGCTTACAATCAATCACGAAGAATTTTTAAGCCCGGAAGATACTAACAAATATATTAGTAAAACTAAGGTAGAGCTGGCACTAACTAAGGATTTTATTAATAAACAGGGACATAGTATCGGTAATATTATTGTAAGCAATAATAAAATTCCTGCTAATTTAGTTATCACTAAGGATTTAAACCAGGAAACCGGCATAGAAATTGAAATCAATTTAAAAAATAACAGCTTAAATATTAGTAAAATAGGAGTTAAGAAAGGAATCGGAGAACCCGGCTTTTTAAAATTAAAATTGGATAACGTAAATGGCGAATATAAAATTAAAGATTACAAACTGAGTATTCCGAACCTTACTAGTGAAGGGACAATTGAAACTGACCAAAACCTTAACATTGCAAGCGTAAATTCCAATAAAACAATTGTAAAAGGCAGCTCATTCGGCTTTACCTATAAAAGCTCGGCAAAATCCGATTACTTACTTTTAAGAGGTAATGAGGTAAATTTAAGCACCTTAGATTTTTCTAAACTTTCCGAAACATCAAACACTAAGCGAGATAAACCATTTGTATTTGAAAGTAAAATAAAGAGGTTGGTGCTTAAAAACGGAGTGGTTATTAATTCTCCGGTATTGAATGCAAAATGCAACCAAAGCAGCTGTAACTTCTTTAGTCTCAACGGAAGCTTAGGAAATAATGAAACAATAGAAGCAAGCCTCAATTATCCCACTCTTAATATACAAACCTCTAATGCGGGTAAAATTATTGCTGCTTTCGGTATTTCACCTAATATAGAACGAGGTTTATTGAAATTAACCGGAACTTATTCACAAAAAGATAACCTTACGGGTAGTTTGAATATAACTGATTTTAATTTAAAAAATGCTCCTATTTTTACTAAACTACTTTCAATATCCTCACTTACGACCGCATCAGGAATTATTAATATGATGCAAGGTAAAGGCGTATCTTTTGATAAGCTAAGCTGCCCGTTTACCTTTAAATCCGGGATTATAACCATAAATAATTGCGTTCAGAAAGGTGCGGTCTTAACTATTGTTACTGATGGCACTATAGACTTAAATAAAAAATATATTGATATTTCAGGCACATTAGTTCCTGCAAATATTATTAACTCTATTGTTGATAACATTCCACTAATCGGTAGTACCATCTCAGGCGGCAAAAACTCAGGAATTATTGGCACTAAATTTGCTTTAAAGGGTAGTTTAGAGGGTGAAGGCCCCTCTCCTTCCGTAAATCCGCTTTCTATATTAACTCCCGGATTTTTAAGAAATATATTTTAAAATTTGCACTTTAATTATTGATTTAACATGATATATTGCTTACGCGAAAATAAAATATATGAGTAATTCATGAAAAATAATAAACTGAGTGATGACAGGAAAAACAAAGCTATAAATGAAGCGCTTTATGCAATGGCACCTTTGCATAGAGATGTACAAGAAAAATATGAAGTTTCTACTGCACTTATCTCTCAGGCTATCCTGACATCTGTAGATGATATACTCACAGTTATTTCAAACCAGGTTAGCTTAACTTCAAGCTTTGTTAATAGTTTTGTACTTAATTCAGCTGATCTATTAAGCGGGATTAGTAAATAAATGATACTATAAAATTTTAAAATGCTGCTTAAAATTTATTTAAAAAACTAAGCAGCATATCACAACTACTCATTAGTCTTTTGTTCTAAGCTTTTAGCCTCTTCCTGATACTTCTTTAGTTCCTTTAAATTTTGAGGCATTGGCGGCACATCTTTTAAATCAGGATTAATCTTTTTATTTTCTTCCATATCCTGGTCGGTAATTATCGGAGTGTTTAACTTACTTAGCTCATTAATTTCATCATTGGAATCAGCTTTATTATCTTCAATTTCGGCTGCATTTGCTTCATTGAATTTAAAAATGCCTGATGCTTTCTTAGCATACTTTTTAAAAAATCCTTTAAATGAAGAAGTTGGCTTATTTTGCTGCAAGCAATACTCATCAAATTCAGTCTTTTCCGGGTGTGGATAAAATATCACCTCTCTGTCATCTATTCCTTTATTAATAGGAACCTCTCTGGTTTCTTTATATCCGACATTATTAATAGTTACATCATTATTAACAACTTTAGGTTTTCTAAACTCTGAGCTAGAGACATTAGGTTTTGTTGTTACTGCGGCAGCAGGAGGGGTCGGCAAATCATCCGCAAAGTCATAATAGCTATAACCCAAACTCGAGCTACCTCCCTGCTCCGTTATATTTAAATCATCATCGGGTAATGATTGATTGCTTGTATCATAATTTCCCTTCGGTACTCTCTTAATTTCCGTTGGTGCTTGCTCTATAGCATTTTGCTGTGAAGAGGGGCTATTATCTTCACCGCTAAAAAAGCTTTTTGTTTTTCCTACCCCGCCCTTAAAGAAGCTCATAATAGAAGATTCCTCACCTTTCTTCTTAGTTTCTGTATTTCGGTGCTGTATAACCTCGTTATTTCTTTCTACCTCAGCACTATAGGATCCGCCTAGAGGATTCTTATATACCCCGGTAGTTTTATTAATAGGCTTAATTCCGGGATTAGTGGAATAAAATCCGTTTGCTCCGATATCAGTAGTAAAAGGATTGTTTTTGGATTTTTTAGATAAGCCGCCGTTTTCAACAAACATATTATCCCTAACCGGATGGCGTTTTATAAATGATTGTTTTCTTTGCGGGTGCTTATTATTATACCATGGATTAATCGCGCTAGAGCAACCCAAAAGCGAAAGTGTGCATGATAGCACTACCAACTTCGGCAACAACTTTATTATAGCGTGACTCATAGTAAAAACCCCTGTAACAAATGATAACAAATAATATCCAAGATACTAATATGATTTATTTCTGTTATCAATTAATTTTACTTTAATACTTACTTATAAATAATTGACTAATGGTTGCTTAACGCTTATATGTAATAAAACTTCTTATATAAGTATATATTTCTAATATTTAAGAGTAATTCTATGGCTTTAATGCAAGTTATAAAAGAACCAGATCCTTTACTAAGAAAAGTTTCAAAACCCGTCCAAAAATTTGATGCGGAGCTTACAAATTTTATTGATGATTTAATTGAAACTATGTATGAGGAAAAAGGCATGGGAATTGCGGCAATTCAGGTAGGCAAGCCAATAAGAGCATTAGTTGTAGATATCCCGATTAAAGAAGAAAAGAACCCTCTTGTTATAATAAATCCTAAGATTAAATTTTTTTCAAATGAAACGGTAATTTTAGATGAAGGGTGCTTATCAGTAAAAAGCGACAATGGTACTTTAGTGAACGGTAAAGTTGAAAGACCTATCAGTATAACGATCGAATACCGGGATATACAAGGTAACTTTAAAGAGCTGTCAATCGACGGCACAAAATCAGAATATGACTTATGGTTTGCAAGGTGCTTGCAGCATGAGCTCGATCATCTGGACGGCATTTTGTTTATAGATAAGCTTTGTACCATGCAGGATATTAATACGATAAATAAAAAAGAATGCATGAAATCTTAAGAATTATGCGGATTATTAAACCTCTTAAGCCGATTGCGCTTGAATAAATAGAAGTTTTAAAATACTATGCAAACAAAAAAGTAGTTTATGTCATTTAGTGAAAAGTTAGATAAAATTATTGGCCGCTTTGATGAATTGAATCAAAGATTCTTAAACCCGGATGCTATTCCGTCTGCTGAATTTTCTAAAATAGCTAAAGAGCGATCTGATCTTGAGCAGATCGTTCCCTTAGCACAAAAATACAGAAAAACCGAGGATGCAAAGCAGGAGCTCGAGCAAATGCTCAAAGATCCTAATCTTGACCCTGATTTTAAAGAAGTTGTTCAACAGGAAATCAAAGATAGCGCTAAACAAATCGAAGATCTTACGCAAGAACTTAAAGTTGCTTTGATTCCGAAAGATGAATACGATGAGAAAAATGCTATTATAGAAATTAGAGCAGGAACCGGTGGGGATGAAGCTGCACTTTTTGCAGCAGTACTTTTTAGAATGTATCAAAGATATGCTGAAAAAAACCGATGGAAAGTTGAGATATTATCAGCATCGGAAACCGGTTTAGACGGATATAAAGAGATCTCCGTTTCTATTACCGGTCGAGGCGTATTTGCAAGACTTAAGTTTGAATCAGGCGTGCATAGGGTGCAGAGGGTTCCGGAAACCGAGTCAAGCGGAAGAATTCATACTTCAGCTGCAACAGTTGCCGTTTTACCTGAAGCCGAAGAGGTTGATATTCATATCGAAGAAAAAGATTTAAAAATTGACGTCTTTAGAGCAAGCGGTGCAGGCGGACAGCATGTAAACACAACCGATAGCGCAGTCAGGATCACCCATATACCTACCGGGGTAGTCGTTACTCAACAAGATGAAAAATCTCAACATAAAAACAAAGCAAGAGCCTTAAAAATACTAAGATCAAGGCTATTTGAAGCACAAAGGGAAAAAATCGAAGCTGAACGTTCAGCACTTAGAAAGGGGCAAGTGGGAAGCGGAGACAGGTCGGAAAGAATCAGAACTTATAATTACCCGCAAAGCAGAGTAACAGACCACAGAATAAATATTACTTTATATGATCTGAATAAAGTTACCAATGAAGGGTTTATAGATCCGTTTATAGATGCATTAAATGCTGAAGACCAAGCTGAAAAACTCTCTGCCTCTGAGGATTAAAAAATGACTAAGGAATTTAATACTGCAAATGGTCATAAATTCCTTAACATTAGTTGGAAACTATTATTAATTACGTTTTCCATCTCTTTAGTCGGAGTTGCATTGTTATATTCTGCCGCTAACGGCAAAATGGAACCCTGGGCAATTAAACAACTTTATACAATTTTGTTTACTCTTCCGTTAATTATTCTTTTATGCTTAGTTGATACATATTTAATTTTTAAATATGCATATGTCTTTTATTTCATTTGTCTCTTTTTGTTGGTTTTAGCTGAGGTTCTCGGGCATAAGGCAATGGGAGCACAGAGATGGTTAAAACTAGGTTCTTTAAATATACAACCTTCCGAATTTGTTAAACTTGCTATCATATTATCATTGGCACGCTACTTTCATACCTTGCATTCAAACCAGGTAAGCAACTTTAAATCTCTTATAATTCCTATAATAATTTTTTTACTTCCGGTAATTCTTATTTTAAAACAACCTAATCTCGGTACTGCGGCAATAATTATTATGATTTCTGCTGCGATTTTTTTTGTTTCCGGAGTGAAAATTTGGAAATTTGCCTTAGTTATTATAGCGGGTTTAGGTATTCTGCCGGTTATTTGGCAATTTATGCATGATTACCAAAAACAGCGTGTACTCACTTTCCTTGACCCGGAACGTGATCCTTTAGGCGCAGGATATAACATTATTCAATCGAAGATCGCAATCGGATCGGGCGGAGTATTAGGCAAAGGTTTCTTACAAGGCTCACAAAATCAACTTAGCTTCTTACCTGAAAACCAAACTGATTTTATATTTACTTTACTTGCCGAAGAGTTCGGCTTGGTTGGCGTTGCTATATTACTTATTATGTATTTTATAGTTAGCTTATATTGTTATTACATATCATTTAATTGTGACAGCCATTTTTGCAGGCTTGCTTCAGTCGGAGTTGCAACCATGCTATTTATTCATGTGTTTATTAACATAGGAATGATTTCGGGTATGTTACCTGTAGTCGGAACTCCCCTGCCCTTTCTTTCTTACGGAGGGTCAAATTTGATTGCTTCATTTTTGGGTATCGGGATTGTGCTTAATTCCCAAAGTCATAAAAGTTTAAAGCTTACTAAGTCGTTGTAATATTTCTTATATTTTAATATGTAAAATCTTATTGCAATGTTATTTTAACTAAGTACGCTAATATACTTATTGTTAACGGGGGAGGCTAACAATGAGTAAAATTTTCCAAAGGGAATCTATTGTAGATTTACCAACCGATGAATCTTTACACCGTATAAGCATAATAAGAAAGCTAATCGGTTCTCTAAACGTTATTAAACTTGATAAAGATTTACTGGAATTTAAAAATTCATTCCAAAGGTTAGATATTTTACTTGAGCATTACAATGTCCAAGATCTAATCGAAGAAACGATTAATTTCGAAGCAAATTTCCATGACGGCTCAATGGAAAGAAAGTATGAATGTATTGATTATTTAGTTTTAAAGGGCGCAAATTTAAATGAATTAAAATATATTTTTGACAACTTAAATATCTATGAAATCCAGCTCTTACTTGATAGAGGATATTCTCAAAATTTAGCATTTAAAAGTATATTAGAAATATTAAATCAACAGGATAGCCAGGAAGAAATCTTATATAAAGCGAAATTGTTAATAGACCACCTTATACAAGATAATAAAGAAATAATTAATGAGCTGGATTACAAATCATTACCGGACAACCTACCGAATGAGTTTATTCACTTTCTTATCGAAAAAGGACTCGATTTAAAAGTAATATTTGCTAAAGCACTGTTTAGTAATCCTGAAAATGGCTTGAAAATACATGGGATACAAAAAAAGTACTTTGATATTGTGTTTAAGCATAAACCGGATATTGATAATATCTTCTATGATTTAAGTTTATTCAATCTTACAAATATTAATATTGCTGCTGTTAAATATTTGCTTAGCAATGGGCTATCACCCGATGCGCTTACTAAAACAATAATTAATTGTTTAACTATAGAAAATTATCTTAGCTATGATTTGGGCTTACAAAAAGATTTTGTAAAAGAGTTACTTGAGCTTGCTTTAAATGAAGGCGTGGAGACTAATTATACAAAAAAGAATAATTCTTTAATTAATAAATTTGCAGGACTGGGTGAGTATGAGCTTCTTGACTTAGTTCTTTCCGGAGGCACGGATAATGTACTTTCTATCTCTGCTTATATTGAAAGCTGCTATTCAATTACGGCTTGCATGGAAATACAAAAAAGGTTCCCTGATACTTATTCCGAAAAAGAATTTTACCAATATTTACGAGCGGAAGGCAAATCAAATTCCGAAACCGGATTATTTTTAGATAAATATAACTTAACCAAAGATTATTTAAATTACCGAAATGGTTTCGAAAGCAACCTTAGCAATATAGAAATTGCTATAATTGAATCAGAAAATATTCCCGTACGCGAGGTAGTAGAAGCTAAACCGATTAATAAATACGGCTTTAATTTACTGCATATCGCTTTGTTAAACCGAGACTTCGCCCTAGCTAATAAACTAATAGAAATGGGGGTTGACCTTACTGAAGCTAATAATAATGAAGTATCCGGAATTCTAATGTTACCGAGAGCTTATGACTCCAGAGGAGTTGATGAGAAAGAGGTGGAAAAAATATATGAGATAATTATGGCTCAATATAAAGACATTGATATTGTACTTTCTAATGGCGAGAACGTTATAGATCATTACCTGAGCAACCAAACACACAAAGAACTGATAATAAATAAATCAAAAGACCCGTTATTTTATTTTTTTAAAGAGGATTCGGATCTGTTTTTACCTTCTCAACAAACTGATAAGACCCACATAGCAATTAGCCACGGTGAGCATTTTTGGTCAACCGGTATATACGCATTTGCAAGGCTGGTAATGAAAAAGCATTCCGATGTAATGTTCCATCTGGTTACTAAAGAGATGCTGGAAAGAGGCGGAGATGGATTTGTTAATCAATTTGACGGGTGGATAAACCCGGGCGCAGGAGACAGTTACCCGAAACATCTTAATGAGTTTAATATATCCGACTGGCAACCGCAGTATGAAATTGAAGAAACTTACCAATTAGCATTAGATAAAACCTCTTTGTACAATATTCCCTATATGGGCATGTGTGCAGGAGCACAGCATTTTATACTTTATAATAAAGGATATTTAAGCCCGTTGAATGATTATAACCATGGTCGACATGAAGTTTCATACCTCAAGGGAACGCTCGCGCACTTTCAGGCGATGACTTCATTAGAGCAGCAGCAAGCACTCTTAAGTTGCGAATTTCCGGAGATAAAATTTATGGGCGACACTGCTCACCACTTTGCGGGAGTTTTAAATAAGCTTGGAAACGATATTGAGCTCGGTGCAATTTCAGAAGATGAGATACCGATGTCATACGCTCATATTAACGGGTTAAGTTATGCTACGCAATTTCATCCCGAACATTATTATAATATGAATAACGATGAAGGAATTGTAAATTACCAAATGGTTTGGCTGGATAATTTTATAAATTTAAGCAAAATGCATCATCAGGCGATTTATAATAATGAAATTTATCCTGAAATTTATATGAGTCAAATTAAGCAAAGGCTTGAGGAATGTAATAATAAAAAAACAAATATTACTGAAAATGAACCACATGAACAACCATTTAATATTGAAAACACAGAGATTTTGCACTTAATAAGTTGGTAGAAAGTTATAATAAAAACAATATTAAAGCCGGTATTTTAATCTTACGTTAAAAAGATTTACTAAAATTAATATCGGCTTTTCGGTTCTTTTATATTGACTGGTTTATGTATATGCACTACTATAACAAAATTATTTTTACGCGAATCCACAAGCTCTTTTTTATATATTTGAAGCATGGAATTACGTAAGATTGTGCAACAAATTTATTAAAAGGACGCTACTTATGTCAACAGGAACAGTTAAATGGTTTAACGCTCAAAAGGGTTATGGCTTTATTGAATCGGAAGAAGGTGGGGACATTTTTGTTCACATTAGTGCGGTTGAACGCGCCGGTTTAAATTCACTTCGTGAAGGTCAAAAACTTACTTATGAAGTTAATAAAGGCAAAGACAATAAAGAATCTGCAGTTAATTTACAGCTTTTAAAAGGCTAATTAACCTAAACAATTTTCTAATAAAACTTCTTTTAAAGTTCCGTAAAAAAAAGCTTTCAAAACAAGTTTTATATATATCTAAAAGCTTAAAAGCTAGAAAATTATAAATCTATATTAAATGAGGAAGATATTTAAAACCTTCCTCATTTAGTTTTAATATGAGAGTTTTTTTTATGAGTAACTTTAATACAATGAATCTTTCTGATTCATTACTGAAATCTATTACCAGAATGGGTTATACAACCCCTACCCCAATTCAAGCGGAAACAATTCCTATTGCATTAACAGGTAAAGATATTATCGGGACTGCACAGACAGGCACCGGGAAAACAGCAGCTTTTCTTATCCCGCTTTTTTCAAAGTTAATGGCTTCCAGAGAAAGCCATGCTATAATTTTAGCTCCAACAAGAGAACTTGCACTGCAAATAATGCAGGTTGTTGAAAGCCTTATGCCTCAAGATGGAAGGTTTCCGACCGCACTATTAGTCGGCGGTGCCGATATAGGAAAACAATTAAGACAACTTAAGGCGAAACCACGTTTAGTTGTAGCAACACCGGGAAGAGTTAACGACCACATTAAGAGAAGAAGTATAAATCTTAAATTCTTTAACTTATTAGTTTTAGATGAGTTTGATAGAATGCTGGATATCGGTTTTACTCCGCAAATTGAAAAAGTTATAAGCTTTATGGGAGAGAATCGCCAAACTTTAATGTTCTCTGCTACCCTAACCCAGCAAGTAATTAAATTATCTAAAAAGTATTTAACGGATCCTGCAGTTATAAATGCCGGTACAGTTAATACTCCGGTTAAAAATATTGATCAGAAGATGGTTAACACTACTGAAAGAAATAAATATGATGACCTTTTATCCGAGCTAAGCAAGCGCGACGGCTCAATAATTATATTTGTTAGTACAAAAAGCGGTGCGGATAAATTAAGCTTAAAATTAAATAATGATAACCAAAACACCTCTCCTTTCCATGGGGATATTCCACATAGAAAGCGTGAGAGAGTGGTTAAAAACTTTAAATCTCAAGATTTTAGAATTTTAGTTGCAACTGATATTGCGGCACGCGGCCTTGATATTAATCACATTAGGCATGTAATTAATTATGACCTGCCAAGATGCCCAGAAGACTATATTCACCGTTTAGGAAGAACTGCACGTGCCGGCGCTAAAGGTTCGGCGGTTAGCTTCATAGTTCCTGCTGATGGTAAAAAGTGGACGGCGATTAAACGCATAATGAAGCAAGCATAATTTTCATTTAATTCTAAGTATTTAAAACTCCTTTGAGGCAACCCTTAAGGGAGTTTTTTTATATAAGAAGATTTTATAGAATGGTGTAATCAATATGAAATTATAAATAGTTTTTGCAATGAGTAAATTACTAAGAGGCAAATAACCGAATTACCCCTTTAAATAAAAATTTAACTATATTATAAAAATACCGTACTTAAATATACTTCGTGGCAAAGACATTCACATTTTTAACTTGTAATTCCAATAATTTATAACCCCTATACCTTTAAAATAATTGCATTTTACTTCTTTTGCATAAATTAAGATCAAGCTTAATAAAAATTTAACATCTTTTCTCATCCTCCTTAACATAACTTAAATATTAGTATGTTATAATTTCTATTAATTATAATGAGAAATAGATATAAATATGAGTAAATTTCTAAATGATCAGGATGACCGCATTGAGAATGACTACACAAAATTTGCAAATGAATATAATAAGCAATCTGAAATTATAGATAATTTAGAACACGATTTAATTAACTATAACAATGAATGAATTGTTAAGAGACCAACGCCCTTAATAAAAATAAGGACTTTATAATATTAAACAAATAAATTAAATGGTAAACAAGATGAATAGAGAACAAAGAGTAAAAGCCCTTTTACATTTAACAGCTAAAGATCCAGGCACACCAACAATATTAAAAGAGCAAATTATAAATCATGTTTTAAATCAACCATCTAAACAATATGATGTTGAAATTAAAAAAGAAATTATTAATATAGTTAGAACTAATGAAAACAAATTTTCCAAAGAATTCAGACAGGAAATTATTGCTAAATACGCACCTGAAACAGCTACACCAGAGCCAACCGTAGAAACTGAAACACCTAAAGCTGAACAAGCTTCTACTCCTAATGAAGAAGCTGAAACTTCACAACAACCACAAACTGAAGCTGGCGAAGATGTAACAGATGATAGTACGGAAGCTTCCTCAAATACTACTACTGATAAAACTCAGCAAAACCCAAAAGAAGGATTTTATAAAAATTTTACAAATTTTTTCGAAGAAGGGTTAAATACAACTAAGAAAGCATTCAATACTTTTACAGGTGCTGATAAATATGACGAAAATGGAGAGCCGATAAAGCAGCCGGAAGAAAACAAGGAAGAAAATTTAGGCGCAACTAATAATAATCAAGAAAATTCTACACCTTCTTCCAAATGGTATTCATTCATTTTTGGTAAAAAACTAAATAATAGTGCAACACCTGAAGCGAGTGCAACACCTGAAGCGAGTGCAACACCTGAAGCGAGTGCAACACCTGAAGCAAGCTCAACACCTGAAGCAACAAATTTAGCTAAAAATATGGCAAAAGGGTTTGAAGAAGTATTGGCTAGTATACCAGTAGTAAGTGAATCACCAACCCCTATTCCTTTTACCACACCACCATATGCAAGCCCTGAACCGATTTATTCGCCTGCACCTAATATAAATGGTTTCTTTAAATGCTTTAATGCTGATGGAAGTGTTTCAGGCGCAAATTTATATCTTCCTGAAGATCCTAATGGGCCTACGCTTATTTGCTCTACTCCGGATGTAACAGATTATACTTATTAACCTTAATCAGCTGCTATATTTTATTTGCCAAATTTAGCAGCTTTCTTTTAAAGTTAATTAAAAGGCAAAAAATATATTAATGTTAACTTAAAATTATATATTTTTCAGTGTATTTACGCAGTATAACCTTAACAACAACCGTTCAAGCGAACTACTGTTTAAAAAAAATTGTTTAGTTTAAATGTACTAAAATATATAATCATTTAATATGCAAAAAATAAAATTGAATAATTAAGGAAATAAATTTATGAATACTAAGATATTAACCGCTCTAACCGCCTTAGCTGTTATAACCCCGCTAAGTGCGCTCGCAAATTCATATGATGAGAAAAAAAATAGCTCTTCTTCAAACTTTTTTAATAATGATATTTTTAATGATACGTATGTTTCTATCGGGTATGGTAAGTCTTTGCCACAAGGGAAACTAAGTGGTCTTACAGTAGATGATTATTACGATAACCCAGAATATTATAGCAAAACTAAACTTAAAAATAGTAATGTTTTTAAAGCCTCTGTCGGAAAGAAAATTAATGATATGAAAATTGAGTTTGAGTTTTTACATAGTAATAAACACAAGTTCAATTTTGGCACTAAAAATGAAGAATTAGGAACCAATTATTTACATAAACTTCATACTTCTCATTATACATATTTTATAAATGGGTTATATGAAATTAGCAGCTTACATCATGTTATAAAACCGTATGTCGGATTAGGTATTGGTATATCACATAACAAAATTTCAGCTGAAGCAGTAACTATACCTTCAGGACTAAAACATTATGTTTCTAGTAAGAAGTATTCAAACTCGTTTGCTTGGAATGCAAGTTTAGGTATTACAGTAGATATTAGTGAACATTTATTCTTAGATTTTTCATATAAATATATTGATTTAGGAAAAGCTAAAGGATCTCCCTTCACTATTGATAGCGTAGTTGCTTCAGACAACAACAACATCAAGGGCAGATTTAGGAACAATGTGTTCTTAGTAAGCGCTGGGTTTAAGTTTTAATTAAGCTTAAATATTTTAAATATTTAAAAAAGGTATAAATAAAAATTATACCTCTTTTTATACTTCAACAAATAGTTATAAAAAAACTCACTGCTTTCATAAAATTTTTCAAATCAAGCAGTGAGTCTTTTAGCACTATAATTTAGAATAAGATAAAAGTTTAATTTAACCTTCATCTTTATTTATTTTTTTACCTGCATTAAAATCTTCATGAGCCATTTGCTCTTTTCTTGCTTCGCCGCCGATTTTCCCGCCCTTTTTACCCATAGCGGAATAATTATCATGCATTTTTTTCTGCTCTTCGCTACTTAAGTTAGAATTATCATTTTGAGATTGTCGGTTTTTATTTTCATTGTTATTTTGATTAACAGCCATAGCACTCTCCTATTATTTTTAGTTTTTTAACAATCACTTAAAAAAATAAGTAATTACACTAACTGTAGAAATTTACTGTCTTACAATACAGGTAAAAATTTATTTAATTTTACCTGTAAAACAAATAAAAATTTATCATCTTTTTATACCGGCACCACTATTTCCTGCTTTTATTATATAAAACTCGGTATCCAATGATTTTTTTATACCACTATATAAGAGATCATAAGTAGTAAAGTTTGAAGAAATTAGGGGCTGTAAGCTATTAGCTATATGTGCGGCAACAAAAGAATTATTAGCTCGGTTATAGGAATTAAAAAGATTTTCCTTAAAGTTATAAAAATAACCCTTTATCGATTGTGTGTATAGTAAGTCTGAAACCAAGTAAGCAACTAATACTACACAAAAGCATTGAAGATTATATATAAATAACCCGTTAGAGTAATTTTGAGGGGTTTTATCGCGGATTAATGGTGCTTCATATCTAGCAGGCATACAGGCTGCTTTTATGCCTTGAAAAAAAGTAAATTTTAGTGCATTCATTAAGCAGTAATTATTATAATTTTCATTATTATTCTTTGTAAATGAATTTTCATTATTACTAATAAATAAATTAGCTATCTGAGTATTTGAAATAATACCGAGCATGGGAATGAACCCGGTTGCCAATATTCTTTCTAAATAAGCTGAGCCTAATGTTTGAAAAAGTATACCTTTACAGTAATTAAAGGAAGCTGCGAAAATTAGTCCACCTGATGTATAATCAATTAAATCCTTTGTTTGCTCGGAGATATATTTTTTCTTATTTAGCAAAGAGGTAAATATTCTAACTGATATATCAAAAGTTATAATACCCATAAAATAATGCGGATCAGAAGCAAGAAATGTACCTGTTGAATACATAATAGCCATGCTTAAAGCTAAATCAATATTACCTTTTGATAACATAAGTAAAATCCCCCTTAAAACAGCCAAGGAGGTATTGCTCTTAAGCTTGTAGAGAACCTTAAGGCTAAATCTCTCCCCCTTTACCCGGACATTAATCATTATATAAGATTAAAAGCTTAAAGCAAAAAGGCAACTATGAAATTTAATGCCTTAAAATAATAATAAAATTTAAGTAAGGCTCTTGACTCTGCTGATATTAATTATCATTAGCAGATTTGTTAAGCTGCTTAACAAGTTCTTTACTTGGTCTAAAATAAAGGGAACCTTTATTTCCAACTTCAATTTTTTGATTAGTTTTAGGGTTTCTTGCAACTTTCTCCCCTCTTTTTCTCACCACCATCGAACCGAAGCCTCTAAGCTCAACTCTATCACCACAAACTAAAGCAGTAGCAATTTCACTAAAGAAAATATCTATTACTTCTTCCAGTTTATTAAGTGACATACCTTGATTATGTTTTTTTAACCAAGATACAAGATCTTTTTTACTAACTGCTTTACTCATATTTACAATAAATTATAATTTTTAAAGAATTATATCAGTATTGATGGCAATTGTCTATATTTATTGTAAAACCATTGTATTAGCTGTGTATTTAAGATTAGAAAGAATAGTAGCCGTAGAATCCAAAATCTTTTCCAGCCTGCTGGTTTGCTTAACTAAGCTAACATCAACAACTTCCAGGCCTTTTATATTTTTGTCTTTTGCAAGCCAGGCGATTGCTTCATCTTCTCCCCCTAAAGCATCAATTAAACCATATTCGAATGCTTGCCTTCCCGTATAAACTCTACCATTTGCAATCGTTTTTAATTTATCGCTTTCTATTTTTCTTCTTTCTTGAACCATATTAAAGAAAACCTCAAAGCTATCCTGAATGGTATCTTCAACTGCATTCTTTACTTCTAAAGGCATTTTTTCAAACGGATTAGGCGAAGCTTTGTAAATAGATGTTTTTAGTGTTTGTAACTTAACACCTAAACGTTCGGCAAGCTCAGTAATTTCAAAGGATTTTAATAATATTCCTATTGAACCGGTTAAAGTTCCTTCACGTGCTAAGATATGATCGGCTCCAATTGCAGACATATATCCTCCGGAAGCCGCTATTTCACCCATTACTGCCACCACCGGTTTTTTATCAGCAATTTTTCTTAAAGCATAATATACGTTTTGTCCACCGACAAATGATCCGCCCGGACTATTAATATGTACAATTAAAGCTTTAACGTTTTTATCATTTGCTAATTCCTTTAGGGTCAAATTTCTCTCATGATCATCCATTATGATCCCTTCGAGCTGCACCCTAGCTATATATCTTGAAGGAGAGGATATATTTGCTTTATTTCCAAACAAGCTCCAAAGTAATAAAATAAGAGCTAGTAATGCAAAAAACCGCCAATTAGCTATTTGTGTTTTAAGTTTATTTCTATCGAAAATCTGATCTGAGGTAAATGACATATTAAAATATTATTATTATTATCTTTTCTAAAAAGTTATATTAACCTAAAACTTTAATTAATCATCCTTTTTTTAGTAATTTTTTAATTGACCTATTGCTGAAATGAGACTACATAACCCTTAAAGTTAATTTTTTAAATATGATGCTGTTATTACTGATTTTATGCCTATTAGGATACTTTATATATTTTAAGAATAAATTTAATTTATCATATAGTGTTGCTATTCCCCTATCCTCTTCATTAATTGTTTCTCTTCTTTACATATCAGCTTTGCTTAGAATCTTAGATTTTACTGTATATTTTATTTATATTTTAGGAGCTGTACTTTTTATTTATTATATTATCAACAATTTTACAGATAAAAAATTATTAACTGAATTTTTTTCTTACGATCTCTTATTCCTACTTGTTGCAATCGGTATATATTATGTGAGAATAACACCTTCATACTACATTTCATGGGATGATTTCACTCATTGGGGAACCGCTGCTAAAGAGATTCACCTTTATAAAGGCTTGCACACGGTAAGTGACCTGACTTCTCTTTATCCGATCCATTTTAATTATACTAGAATACCTGCTCTTTTTTGTTACTTTATAACCAAGAGCATCGGATATACTGAAGGTAATAATATGTTTGCCATGGGTTTATTATGTATGCTATTCAGCTCAACGGTGTTAGTGCGCCGAAGCATGTTGCAAAGTGCATTATTATTCTTTTCAGTGCTCGCTGCTGCAATACTTTACACTCCGATTTTAAGATCTCTTTATATAGATGGTATAGTAGGTATAGCATTTGGAGCAGTAATAGCAATTTATATGCAAGAAAATAATAAAGATAAGGCTCTTCTCTGCTTATTACCTTTGTTATTTTTACTACCAAATATTAAAGAAGTAGGTTTTTGGTTAGCTTATGCTGCAGCTATTACAATTTCCACACATTTTGTGTCAAATTATAAACTTAAGAAGCATAATATTATACTTCTGCTGTTTTTATTTATTCTTCCATATATTAGCCATAAACTATGGGCAACCTATTTGCTAAATTTTGGTATAATATCTCCCCATTCAAGCTTTAGCTTAGCTAAGTATGCAGAAACCTTGCTCAATGTTTTTTCATCGGAACAAAATAAAGCTGTTTTGTTAATGTTCGGTAAATCAATCATAGGTTTTGCTCTGAAGGAAGGTAGCTTAGTGATATATACCTTACTTGCTTTATTGCTCTATTTGCAAAGAAAGTATAAAATTACTTTTTCTTATTTTCTTAATTTAAATATAGCTCTCCTGCTAACATTTGTTTTATACCTAAGCTTTAGATTATTTTTATATTTAAAAAGTTATACCATAGAAGAAGCCTTAAGAGCTGCTTCATATTTAAGGTATTATGCATCATTTGCAATTGTTTTCGCATTTGTTATAGCAACCTATATAAAAATGATCTTTGAGCAGCTTCCTCATAAGAAAACAAAGGATTTTAATAAGCTTATTATTATTCTAACTATAATTTTCTTCAGTACTATTTGTTCTAATTTATATAAAAGGCCGCCACATTATTTAAATAATGATAGGCAACTTACATCTTCTATTGCACAAGATCTTTCTATAATTAAACAAAAAGATAAAAATACTAAGATAATGACAATATATAATAACTTAACATTCTTTCATTGTGTTCAAATTACTTATGAATTATCTCCCCATAATCCTTATTCCGAATTACTTTCATGCGTGGAACAAACTGCACATTTCTGGCCAGATTCTTATAAATTAGATGAAAACTTTACAATTGATTTTGACATGTTCAATGATAAATCAAGTAATAAAAAAAATCCTGAAAAATATGATGTTTTATATATAACTTCATTAGATGATAATTCAGAGAGAATAATAGCTAAAGCCTTAGGTTTAAAAGAAGTTAAAGACAAAGCTTTTATTAAAATAAACGGTAAGTTTACTCCTTATAAGACAGAAAAATTGATAAGTTCGCCTTAATAAATAGCTTTTTTATTATAATATGTTTATTATTATAATTAAGGGTTATAAAAAATAAGAGGGAGCTTATGACTAAATCATATAAGGAAATTACCGGAGATATATCCGTATACTTAAGTAAAATGCATAAAGAAATTCCGGATGTAATGAATAGTTTAGGGGCTTTATCTAAAAGCGTTAGTAAAAACGGAGTTTTAGATAAAAAGACAAAAGAACTGATTGCTATGTCGCTTGGGGTTGCTGCTCGCTGTGATGGTTGCATTGGGTTCCACACTAAAACATTATGTGAACTGGGAACCACGCGTGAAGAATTATTGGAAGCGCTTTCTATGGCTATTTACATGGGCGGCGGGCCTTCTACAGCTTATGCGGCATATGCGCTTAAAGCTTTTGAAGAATTCAGTAATTTGTAATATTAAATAAAACGGGATAAAACGGGATAAAACGGGATAATACTTATTTACATTAATTTTATATGAAAGCATGAATTATTCCTTTTTATTACTTTTTTATCGGTATAAGTAATCCACCAGTATGGCAAAAGTGTTATGTAATATGTCTCTGGTACATATTTGTATGTTTTATTCTAATCCGTAGATAAGATTACCTTCACGTTATTTAAACAGCTTACCATTTCCCTTACAATTATATTTATTATTATATTTATTAAATATTTTTTAACATTAAAATTATTGCTCCAAATTATAAAAAGTTATTAATTTTTAATAATCTCTAATTTATATAAAATATAATTATGACAATCTTTACTCAACAAAATTTCACGTTAGTTGAAGTTTATTCTCAACCTTCGCCTTATAATAATTATATTTCGAATGATGAGGAAGAAATTATTTTTTCTGATAAGGATGATGAGCTTGAGCTAATAAAAATGCTTGAATCAAAGATAAAAAAATTGAATCATTAAAAAATTACGACATGAGTAATGATTTGTATCGTAATAAAGAGTTTACTGTTTTATATGTTGCCAGTAATTTCGGTGATACGGATAAAGTTAAAACATTATTGGAAAACGGTCATGATCCTAATGTCAGAGCAAGCGGATATAATCAAACACCTTTGCATACATGCGGTAATTCAAAAATAGCTGAAATGTTAATTTCATATGGTGCCGATCTTACTGCTAGAAATAAAGGCGGAAAAACGCCATATGAAGATATAAGTTTTCATTATTGTATTAGCGAAAAATATAAAGAAAATGATAATATTTAAAAATATACTGCAATATTAGATGTAATTACTGAAGCTATGGATGAACAGGGGATAGAATATTCTCCTTAGGATTGCAAAAGCATATTAGAATTAAATTAATAGAAGAAAGATCAGGATAAAAGCTAATTAATATATATGAATATAAAAAAACTTTATCTCATTACAATAAATTTATCTTCCAAATATTCTAAAATACCTGATCTTCCCCCTTCTCTACCGATACCGGATTCTTTAACCCCACCGAAAGAAGCAACTTCGCTTGATATGCCGACATCATTTATTGCAACCATACCATATTGCAACTCCTCGCTCACTCGCCAAGCTTTTCGCATATCTTCAGTATAAACATAAGCAGCAAGGCCGTAATTAGTTGCATTCGCCCTATCTATTACTTCATCCTCATTTTCAAACTTAAATAATGAAATTACCGGAGCAAAAATTTCTTCTTTTGCAATCAGAGTATTATCTGAATTATTACTAATAATTAGAGGCGCTAAAAAGCAAGGGGAAGACCTATCAATTTCCGCCTGATATAAAATTTCTCCGCCGTTTTGTAAAGCATTGCTCACTAATATATTTACCTTATTTACAGCTTTCTCGTTAATAAGTGCTCCAATGTTGTTAGTTTCATCAAGTCCGTTACCGACTTTTATGTTGTTAAATTCTGCTTTTAGTCGTTTTAAAAATTCTTCAAAAATATTTATATGGATATAAACTCGATTTACGCAAATACAACTTTGTCCTCCGTTCCTTAGCTTTGAAGCTAGCAATCCTTTAACGACTTCTTTAATGTTTGCATCCTCAAATACAATAAACGGTGCATTACCGCCCAGCTCAAGCGTAACTTTTTTAACGGTTTTACTGCATTTTTCCATTAATAATTTACCTACACTTGTTGAGCCGGTAAAAGTTAACATCCTAACCTCAGGGCTTAAAGTTAAAGCATCCCCGATTGCATTTGCATCTCCGAATATTATATTTAGCACACCATCAGGAAGCCCGGCTTCTTGAGCTAGCTTTGCCAAAAATAATGCGGAATAAGGAGTTTCCTCGGAAGGCTTAACTATGACGGTACATCCTGCTGCAAGCGCAGGGGCAATTTTTCTTGTAATCATAGCTGAAGGAAAGTTCCAAGGAGTTATAGCAGCTACCACCCCGACTGGCTCTTTAAAAGTAAATAATTTTTGCTCTGCTTTAAGTTTAGGCACAATATCACCGTAAATTCTTTTAGCTTCTTCGGCGAACCATTCAATGAATGAAGCTCCGTACTCAATTTCCGTTCTTGCTTCGGCAATAACTTTACCTTGTTCCATAACCATGATCTTTGCAAGTTGCTCTTTATTTGATATTATGAGCTCATAGAATTTGCGTAAAATTTTACTACGTTCTTTTCCGGTAGTTTTCTTCCATGGCAAAAATGCATCTCCGGCTGATTTAATTGCCAATTGTGCATCAATCGTCGAACAAAAAGGGACTGACCCGATAACTTCTCCGGTTGCAGGATTATACACGGAAAAAGTTTCTCCTGAAACTGCATCTACCCACTTTCCGTTAATAAAGCATTTATTTATAAATTCCATGGCGCCCCCGTTTTATATATTTAAAGGCGACACAATGTAACAAACTTTTATTGATAACCTCTATTTTAAAAGCGGCGACCAAGCAGGGTCTGAAGCATCACCTGGTGTTTCAATTATTCTTTCATGATAACCTGTAATATCAATTGCGTAAATATTACTTTTACCACCGGGCTTTTGTCTTTCGAACATAATAACCCTACCATTCGGAGACCAGGTTGGCCCTTCATCCAACCAACTCGAAGTAAGCAATCTTTCACCGCTGCCGTCAACTCTCATCACCCCGATATAAAATTTTCTATGCTGCATTTTAGTAAATGCTATATAATCACCCCTCGGCGACCATACGGGGGTTGCATAAGAACCTCCACCAAAACTAATTCTTTTTATATTCGAACCGTCACGATCCATAACATAAAGCTGCCTTGAACCACCTCTATCGGAATTAAAAGTAATTTTAGTCCCGTCAGGTGAATATGAAGGAGAGGTATTAATAACCGCACGATCGTAAGTTAACTGCTTAACGAAATTACTTCTTAAATCAATTTCAAAAATATTGGTTGTTCCGCTCTTTGCAACCGACATAATTGCATAATTACCGTCAGGGGAAAAGCGGGGTGCAAATGACATACCCGGAAAATCACCGACTAGTTTTTGTGTTCCCGTTTCCAAATCCAGCATATAAACTTTCGGTACTAAATTTTTATAGGACATAAAAATAGCTCTTTGGCTATTAGGGTCAAACCTTGGGGTAATAACCAGATCACTGCCATTACTCAGCAACTTTAAGTTTGCTCCGTCCTGATCCATTATAGCTAGTTTTTTTATGCGCTTGGTATATGTCCCGCTTTCAGCTATAAAGAGAATTCTGGTATCAAAGTACCCTTCTTCCCCGGTCAGCCTTTTGTAAATTACATCTGCAATTTTATGCGCTACTCTTCTCCAGGCGTTTTTGGAAACCGTGTAACTTCCTCCTTCAAGCTGAATCTCGTTATATGGATCCCACATTTTAAACTTAATATTAATATGGTTTGAATCTTTTATTTCAACCTGACCTGAAATTAATGAAGTAGCATTAATTTTTCGCCAATTGGAATATGTGGGTGCCTTGTCTAAAGTTATATTTTCTAAGAATGCATTTTTATTGATAGGTCTGAAAAGTCCTGAGTTTTCAAGATCATTACTGATGACTTGCTCAAGTTTTTCTCCGATTTCCTTACTAAAATCACCAGTTCCTTTGAATCTATCAACTGCAATTGGCATGGCCTCAACGTTTCCTCTGGTGATATCAATCTCAACTAACGCCTGAGCTATGTTAACCTGCAATAGTACTAATGAACAAAAAATAATAACTCTATTCAGCATTCCTTACCTCTTTTTATATTTTTCGTCGGTATCCTGCATTAATTTACCGCCGATAGCATAACCGTTGCCCGGCATTTCATTAATAATAATTTTCACTTTATGCGATTCGCATTTTAAAGATTCACAAACCGCGTTAGTAACATTTTCAACTAATGATCTTTTTTGATCATCAGTCCTTCCTTCCATCATATTAACTACTAGTACCGGCATATATTTTATCCTACTTAATAACTATTCCGTGATTAGAAGTGGAGCAGAATCACTGCTTCCATCAGCATTCACGTTACCGCTAACCGCCTCAGCTATAATTTCAGCTTCTTCTTCCGCTTCATATACTCTTGTCACAGAAATAACTTTCTCAGCTTCTTTAACATCAAATATTTTTACTCCCATGGCATTTCTGCCTGTGATTCTAATATCATGTACCCTGGTTCTAATTAATGTACCACGGTTTGTGATCAAAATAATTTGCTCATCTTCATGTACCGGGAAGCTTGCAACAACGGAGCCGTTACGTTTTGAGGTATTTATATTTAGTACACCCTGCCCGCCTCTATCCGTTATTCTATACTCATATGCCGAGGTACGTTTTCCATAACCGTTTTCGGTTATTGCCAGTATATATTCTTCATTCTTAGCCAACTCAACAGCTTCTTCTTTAGTTAATTTCTCGAAAGTATATCTGTTTAGTTTGTTTATTGCGCTCTGATCTTCCGGGTTCGCAGCAATCATCATTCTTATATTTTCACTTATTTTTAAGAATTCATCACGCTTCTCCATCCCTATTTCAGCCCCTTTTAAAACTGATAGTGAGATCACCGCATCTCCTTCTCTGGCAAGCCTAATACCTCTTACACCATCCGAAGATCTGCTCTTAAATACCCTTACCGAATCTACCGGGAAACGAATCGATTTACCCATTCTGGTTGAAAGCAGCATATGATCATGAGATTCGCAAACTGCAACACCGATAAGTTTATCATTATCATCAAGTTTGATGGCAATCTTACCGTTGGATTGAATATTTACAAAATCAAGTAAACTATTACGTCTTATATTACCGTTGGAAGTTGAGAACATAATATTTAATTGATCCCAGGTAGATTTATCTTCCGGGAAAGCCATAATATTATTAATTTTCTCACCATCGGAGAGCGGGAATAAGTTAACCAATGCCCTCCCCTTGGATTGAGGGGTACCCAGTGGTAATTGATAAACTTTTGTTTTATAAACTTTACCGATATCCGAAAAGAACAATAATGTCGTATGGGTGTTACTTGCAATTATGTCGGTCGTAAGGTCTTCATCATGCATTGAAAGCGCTGACCTACCTTTACCTCCGCGTTTTTGCGACCTATAAGCATTAAGTGGAACCCTTTTAACATATCCGGTTAAAGTAAGGGTTACCACCATTTCTTCTTTCTGAATTAAGTCTTCAATATCAACTTCGGCTTCATTCAATTCAAAATCAGTTTTTCGAGGAGTTGCAAATTGCTGTTTAACTTCCGCAAGCTCAGTAAGTATAATTGCATATAATTTTTCTCTTGAAGAAAGAATGCTTAAATACTCTTTAATCTCAGCTGCAAGTTCTTTCAGCTCATTTTCTATTTTTTCTTTTTCTAAACCGGTAAGCCTTTGTAGTCTCATTTCCAGTATGGCTTTTGCCTGCTCTTCAGTAAAATAGCAAGTGCCGTTAACCAGGTTGTTTCTATAATCATCAACTAAACTTAGTAATGATTCAACCATTTGCGCTTGCCAGGATCTCTCCATTAACCTTACTTTTGCCGCTGCCGCATCAGGTGAAGCTTTAATTAATGCAATCACTTCATCAATATTACTTACTGCTAAGTATAACCCGATTAATACGTGTGCTTTATCCCTGGCTTTAGATAAAAGGAAAGAAGTTCTGCGCGCCACTACTTCTTCTCTAAATTCAACAAATGCTGCAATTATGTCTCTGATTGACATAACTATCGGGATACCTTTATTAAGCGCAAGGGTATTATAAGCAAAAGAAGATTGAAGTTCGGTAAATTTATACAGCTGTTTTAATATTACGTTAGAGACAACATCTTTCTTAAGTTCGATTACGACCCTTACACCGAGCTTGTTTGATTCATCTCTTAGTTCATAGATACCTTCAATTATCTTTTCTTTAGTTAAGTGCTCAATATGTTTAACTAGCTCAGCTTTATTAACCTGATAAGGTATTTCGTTAATAATAATCGCTTGTCTGCCGCCGATTTCCTCAAATTCCGTTTTCCCTCTGACGATTACAGAGCCTCTGCCTGTCATAAGTGCTTTTTTAGCTTTCTCACGACCTAGAATTAACCCTCCCGTCGGGAAGTCAGGTCCCGGTACATAAGCGGTTAGTTCCTCAGCAGTAATTTCAGGATTTTCAATATAAGCACAACATGCATCAATAACTTCACCAAGATTATGGGTTGGAATATTTGTTGCCATTCCGACTGCAATACCGTTGGTACCATTTACTAATAGGTTTGGGAATCTAGTCGGAAGAACTCTCGGCTCTTTTTCCGAACCATCATAGTTATCTTGAAAATCAACCGTGCCTTTATCTATATCGTTAAGTATGGCTGAGGAGATTTTAGCAAGCCTAACCTCGGTATAACGCATTTGCGCCGGCGAATCTCCATCCATAGACCCGAAGTTACCCTGGCCGTCAATGAGGGGAATTCTAAGTGAGAAATCTTGTGCCATTCTTACTAATGCAAGATAAATCGAGTCATTCCCGTGCGGGTGATATTTACCTATTACATCCCCGACAATTCTTGCGGATTTTTTATAAGGTTTATCATGAAAGTTACTCATTTCATACATTGAGAATAATATTCTGCGATGCACCGGTTTTAAACCGTCTCTCGCATCTGGAAGCGCCCTACTTACGATTACGCTCATTGCATAATCAAGGTAAGACTTTCTCATCTCATCTTCAATTTTAACTGGTAATACGTTAAAAAATTCTAAATTTAAATTTTCACCTTTACTCAACTTTTTACGCCTTAATTAATTTTTTTAATTACGTGAATACTAGCTAAGTTCGGAATAAAAGGCAACGGGGTATTAAAAGTTTTATTACTAAGAGCGGCAAACTATAAAATGCTTGCAGTCGGATGAGATATTAAAGTATGTTGATATTATAATTTATATATAAGTTTTATTCTACATGGTCACAAGAATCATAACATTTTTTCTGCTTATCTTATTATCTCCGTTAATTTCTCACGCTGATAAACCTTTATTAAATTCAAATATACAAAATGCTAAACGCGGAATTGTAAGCATTAGTAATAAGCTGGTTACTTCACTTTATGCTTCGGATACCAGCAAAGAAATTTTCGGCACCGGTTTTGTGGTAGATAAAAAAGAAGGATTAATTATAACTAATGAGCATTTAGCTTCAAAACAAAGGATTAGTGATTATAAAGTCAGCTTTTTTAACGGCAGGGAAGCTGAGGCAAAATTTCTTTACAGTGACCCGTGGATAGATTTTGCATTATTGAAAGTAAACCCGAAAGATATTCCTCAAAATGTTGTGCAACTGGAGTTTAGTAATACACCTATTGAAAATGAAGGAAGTGTAACCATTATCGGCAATAATCAAGGTAATAACTTTTCCGTTCAAACCGGAGTTATCAGCAACCTATATGAGTCATGGGGAGCCTTCCCAAGTCAAAATATGATTATTAGCTTAAACACTAAAGGTGGATCAAGCGGTTCACCTATATTAAATAATAGAGGAAAAGTTATAGCTTTAAATTATGCTGCAGATCAAACTTACGCTGCTGCTATTCCGATTGCTTACATTAGGGATGCACTACAATACTTAAGCAAAAATAAAATACCTCCGAGAAGAGATATAGGAGCCATACTTGAATATTACTCACTTGATAAAGCAGCTACGTTTTCCAATTTCCCTAAAGGCATTATAGATAATTATATTAATAAATATCCGGGCTCTTTCAGCAAAGCACTAAAAGTGAGTACAGTGCTTGAAGAATCTCCAGCACACGGAATATTGCAACCCGGAGATATTATTTGGAAAGTAAATAACACTGAGATCGGGCCTAAGCTTTATGAATATCAAAAGCTTTTAAATATATCTTCAGATGATTCAGTTAATTTAGAGGTTTACAGAAACGGTAAGCTAATAAGTTTAAAAGTTCCATTATATAACTTATATGATTTAGAACCTTCTAAGTTTGTCATGTTCGGCGGAGCAACTTTTGTTGAGGTCGATAATTTTTTAAAGTTAACTACAGGAGCACCTAAAGGCAAAGTCTTTGTAACCAATGTTAATATAGGTTCAAGCTTTGATGTTTTACCTTGGATTAAAATTAACAACTACGGACTAGTCTATCTCATTAACGTGGTAAGTATAAATAATACTCCCATTAATAACTTAGATGATTTAATAAAAATAATTCCTGAACTTACTGAAACTAAAAACTTTAAAATTAATTTTAAAAATTATGCTTATTACCAAGGTTTCGACTCAGTTCCCTATACTAATAGAAATGAATTTGAATTAGAAATTAAATATAACTCGCCCGATTCCGAACCCACGCTGATGAAATTTGATAATAAAAAACTGGAATGGGTATCTCAAAAAATTCAGGAATTACAAAATAAATAGAGCTGAGGTAATCTTATCTATAATTAGAAGTGACTACCTTCTTTCTAACTATATTTAAAATTAATATATAAAAAAATTTTCTACACTAAGCGCATTTTCAAAAATATTAGCGAGTAGTAAAGAGCCAAAGTCATTGGTAGGGATAATAGCTATTTCATCTTTATAAATTATTTTAGAAATAATTTCATCTACTGAAAAATAAAGCTCTTTTGCAAAACCAAGTTTATCACCTTCAGAAGAATTAAAATCTATTATTGTAGTCAGCCAATCAGATTCAGCAACATAGATTATATCAGCACCACCCTTTCCAATAACAATATTAGCAGTGTTAGGCAGTAATTTTATTATATTATCTCTATCATCACCTTTTATTATATATGTAAGTCGGCCATCTTCTGTATCAAACGGATCAGGCTCAATTTCAATATTACTTGATAGTAGCTTATCTATATTTATTTGTTTATGAAATGCTGAACATACGTACCTTTCTGTCCCATACGGGTTATAGCCGCTATGTAAAAATATTTTTCCAAAATCATCTTCTATATGAGAGTTAGTCGGCATATAATGTTTATTTCCCTCGTCATTTAAAAATATTCCTCTTTTCTCAGGCTTGTGAGCTGAAAACATCTCAGCATTTTCATTAAATACAGCCTCATAATCATTACTATTTTTATTTATTTTACCGTATAATGCTAAATAATTATCAGGAATTATATTAGCAGGAATAACTACTTCCGGGCTATATTCCTGATAATATTGATCAAGCTGATCTAAATACTCATCTGCCGCTTGTATAAAGAGAGGCTCAGCGGTTATCCTATGTTTCAGCAAAGTTAATACACTATCGAGCCCGCTAATATCATGCCTAATTTGCATATTATTTTCATGCCTTTCAAGATATTGAGACAAAGTCATTTTAGAAGCTTCATAGGCAAAATAGTCAACCTTTCCTCGCAAACGGGAATTATAAACATATACTTCATCCGAGTTAACTTTTATTGCTATAAATGGACTATTTCGATCAATAAAACCTATTGTAGGCCAGAAATAAATATTTTCATGTTCATCAGAAAATATTCCCTTAACAGGTAGTTCCTTACGCATGCCTTCTTTAATTAATTGATTTTTTGACTTTAACCCAACTTCTAAACAATTGCTTAGAATCATATCCGCTAGCTCATATGCACTTAGATCAAATCTACCGATCTGGTGAAAAATTAAAACTTCCATAATGCAAATATATCTTATTAACAAATATATGTGCATTATAGCGTTTTATATAAACACATACAATAAAATACGTAAAATATGAAAAATATATAATTAAAGATATAAATTAAATATTTAATTGTTTACCCGAGTTCTTTATCCACCCAATCCTCACGAACTTTTACATATAAAAAAAGGTGAACCTTACGCTCTAAAATTTTTTGCAGCTCAAGCCTTGCTCTTCTGCCGACTTCTTTGATTTTTTGGCCGCCGGCTCCGACTACTATATTTTTATGGGTTGATCTAAGTATCACAATTGCTTGATGGAGTTTTAGACTGCCGTCTTTCTGATCTTCCCATTTTTCGGTTTCCACTTTTAAAGAATACGGCAGCTCTCTGTTAAGTAATAAAAACAACTGCTCACGAGTAATTTCTTCCGCCAAGCTTCTACTTGGGGTATCCGTATATAAATCTTCTTCATAGTACCAAGGAGAATTCGGCGCTTGGCTTACTAAATGGTTTACCACATCCTTAACGCCGTCATTTTTAAGCGCAGATATCATAAAGATTTCTTTAAATATATTTAATCTGTTTATATCTTCGGCTAATTTTAACAGCAGATCTTTCTTAATTAAATCCACCTTATTAATGGCTGCAATCAGCGGTTTATCTTTAATACTTACAATAATTCTATTTAGCTCAGGGGTTAAACCTCTTTTCGCGTCAATCAGTACACAGATTAAATCTGATTCGTCAATTCCTGCTCTAGCATTATTGACAATGTATTTTTCTAAAGTTTTGCTTGGCTTAAAAATCCCCGGGGTATCAATAAAAACAAGCTGAGTACTCCCAACATTTAGAATGCCTCTGGTCAGAGTTCTAGTAGTTTGGACTTTTGGGCTCACAATCGAGATTTTTTCACCGATAAGTTGGTTGATAAGAGTTGATTTACCGGCATTCGGCTCGCCAATCAAACCGACTTTTAAACATTTTGTAATTTTATCAGACATTATTTTTTTCCATTATTTTTAACATTAGAGCAGCTGCTGCTACTTCAGCTTGTTTTTTTGATTTCCCTTCGCCGATTGCGCTCCCTATATTTTCCACAACAACCTTTACTTTAAAGTGGGGAGAATGATCTAAACCCGTTTTTTCAACAATTTCATAAACCGGAATTACAAGTCCCATATGCTGCACATCTTCCTGCAACCTGGATTTAATATTTTTTTCGGTCAGCAGCGCTTTATTACTGAGGTGCTTACCCCATAAATTTTCAACTATGCTCAGTATGGTAGCATAACCTCCATCCAGATAAATAGCTGCAATCACCGCTTCCATAGCATCTTCCAGGTTCCCGGGATTTTCTCTACCTCCGTTGGTATCCTCTCCGCTATCTAAAATTAAATCTTCTCCGAGATTTATGCTTTCGGCAATTTCCGAGACTATATCTTTACTAACAAGTTTTGCATGCATAGTTGAAAGCTCCCCTTCATCTGCATCCGGGAATTTCTTATATATTGCTTCAGCAATTACCAACCCTAAAACACTATCCCCTAAGAATTCCAGTCGCTCGTAGGTTGCATTTTTAGTATCTGAGTTTTTAGCAACACTCGGATGCGTTAAGGCAAGTTTAAGTAATTGCAGGTCTTTAAATTTATAATTAATCTGCATATTTAAAACTTTGAAAAGCTCTGCCGGCATTACGTTCCGTTATTAATTTCCATAATGAAAAATCTGAAGTAAATACTAAGAATGCCGCTCTTCCGACCAGATTTTCTACCGGAACATACCCCACTTTATTAAGGAATCTACTATCAAGCGAATGGTCACGGTTATCACCCATAAAGAAATAATGCCCTTCAGGAACTTTATACAGCGGTGTATTATTCTGAAAATTATATATACTAATTCTTTTATCTCTTAAAATTTTATAGGTTAAGCCATTAGGTAAAGTTTCTTCAAAAGCCTCGCAATATATGGTTTTACCATCCTTATCTTTAAAGTCAAAATTGCCGATTTTATCTCTAATTACCGGCTTACCGTTTATATATAATAACCCTTTTTTCATTTGAATTTCATCACCCGGTAACCCGATTAATCTTTTTATATAATTAGTGCTACTATCTATGGGTAACTTAAAAACTATTATATCACCTCTTTCAGGGGATTTAAAAAAAATTCTTTTTTCAAAAAGCGGGATAGGGAAAGGGGAGAAAGAATATTTACTGTAACCATAATTATATTTTGATATAAATAGATGATCCCCTTCTCTAAGCTCCGGAATCATTGAACCCGAAGGAATTTTATAAAATTCGAAAAGAAATGACCTGAACAACATTGCAAGTACGAGGGCATACAGAAAGGACTTAGAAATATCCATCCAATCATAGCTTTTTATATTTCTTATAAAATTAGAAGAATTCAATTTTCAACCTATAAATAAACTTAAGCAGTGAGTAGTATTATCTATTTATACATTTTTTTCAACAAAGGCTTGTAATATTACTCAACTTTTTTTCATATCATATGTGAGCAACAAGCCCCCATCCTTAGTTAAAATATTAGCGGAAGCATTATATACAAGCGGATAATTATGATATCCGTGTCCGAAATACTTTGTTTTAAAAACCGGGATATCTACAGAATTTGCAAACCTGATTAATGCATCATTAACTGTTGAGTTCGCCCCTTCTTTTTCAAGAAAATCACCGAATATAATAGCTTTCGCCCCCTTAAGCACACCTGACTGTTTTAAGTGTTCAAGCATCCTATCAACTTTATAGCCTTCTTCATTTATATCTTCTAAGAAGATAATCTTATCTTTACTTTCTAACTCCCATTTTGTACCAATACTATTTTGTATAATCGCCAAATTCCCACCACTTAACTTACCTTTTAAATTAGAAAATTTAATTTTATTAAGTTGGAAATCAATAGGAATTTTAACCTCATATCCTTCTGTCTTAATCAAGCCTAAAAGAATTTCCAAATTTTTCGGATCTAATTTTTCAGTTATCTCTTTAGCTACAGAGCCGTGAATAGTATACCACCCCCATTTTTGGCTTAAAAAGAGGTGTAAGACCGTTATATCGCTGTATCCGATAAATATTTTTTCTTTTGAGGGCTTCTCTAAGTCATAAAGTTTTGATATGATTCGCATAGAACCATAACCTCCTCTTAGAGCCCAAATGATTTTTTGCTGTTCATCTTTTAAGCTTTTTATGAGATGATTTGCTCTATATTCATCCGTATTAGAGCAGAACAAAGTTTCCTTAAGTAAATCTTTAGGCATATCGATTTCAAATCCTAAGCTTCCGAATTTTTTAAGCATGGATTGTATGGTAGCTTTATTTACTTTGCCGCTTGCAGGGGCAATAATATTTATATTATTTAATTTCCGCAGAGAAGACGATCTATCCTCATCAACATGAGAAGCAAATGAGTTCACTGAAAAACTACCCACTATAAAAAATGAAATAAAAAATATACTTTTCATATTAACACAGCCGCAAGCACCAAACAAATTATTCTACTTTTTAGTTTTAATTAATTGCTAAAAAGCAACTTATTACAAGTTATTCTTCAAGTCAAAAGCCTTATAAAATACTTAAATATTAAAGTTTTATTAAAATCAGCTTGATTAATATGTTATTTGTTAATATAATTCACTTAATTCAATAATAAGGTAATAATATATGAGATATAATATAGATAAGGAGTTATTAACTATTGATATATTTAACGATCAACCTATCTCAGAAACGAATCCTGAAATCAAAAAATATATAAGAGTTTGGAGAAGTGTAATTTTTCAAGCAATAGTTGATGCAACAAATTGTTCTAAAAAGAAAAAGAATAAGATACTTAAAATAAAAGCTTTACAATGGTTAAACGGTAATTCACAGGATTTTATAGAAATTTGTTCTTATGCGGAACTTGACCCGGATTACGTTAGAAATAAGGTTATGCCTTGGATCCGAAACCACCGGAGAAACACTTTACCATACCATGAAAAAAGGGCAATAGACCTTAAGATTCATTAAAAACGCATCTCCGATTTTTTGCGCAATTTATTGACATATTGCTAAATTGCATTTAATAAACTAACTAAAATAATTAATTATTACTTGGTATACATGACTAAACCGTTAATGCCTAAAGCGACTGCTATTTGGCTTATTGAAAATACAACTTTGACATTTGGACAAATTGCAGAATTCTGCGGGCTACACCCGCTTGAAGTGCAAGGAATTGCCGACGGTGATGTAGCAAAAGGTATTATAGGGATTGATCCGGTAACCTCAGGTCAAATCACCAAAGAAGAAATAACCAGATGTGAAACTAACCCGAAACTTTATTTAACTCTTTCTGCCAATGCTCAAAAGCTGATGAAAGAACAAGCCAGGCAAAAGAAAAGCGCGAAATATACTCCCGTTGCCAGAAGGCAGGATAAGCCTGATGCAGTTGCATGGATAATTAAAAATTGCCCTGAACTTAATGATTCTCAAATCATGAAGTTAATCGGAACAACAAAAACAACCATTAATGCCGTTCGTGATAAATCCCATTGGAATTCTCCTAATATTAGGCCGCGTGACCCTGTATTACTCGGGCTTTGTACCCAGACTGAACTGGATAGAATCTATGATTTAGCTAAACAAAAATCTGTGCAAAAAGCACAGGAAGAAAAATCCGAAGCTATGAGAAAATTAGAAGAATAAATGTTTTCCAATCAATACATGCAGCAGGCATATGCGCTTGCATGTAAGGCTAATGATTCAGGTGAAGTTCCGGTTGGAGCAGTAGTTGTGTATAAGGAAAAGATTATCGGAGCAGCATATAATCAAGTGGAAGTTGCAAAAAACCCGCTCGCGCATGCGGAAATTTTAGCACTTGAGCAGGCTTTAGCTTTTACCTGTACAAAATATATTGAGCAATGCGAGCTATATGTTACATTAGAGCCCTGTCCTATGTGTGCACATGCTATATCTCTTGCCAAAATAAAGCGAATTTATTTCGGGGCATATGATGAAAAAGGCGGAGGCGTTGTTCATGGAGCAAAAATTTATAATTCGAGCTCATGTCATCATCATCCTGAAATTATAAGCGGCATAATGGAAGATGAATGCAGCAGGCTTCTAAAAAACTTCTTCAACAACTTAAGAAGATAAGAATAAATACTCCTTTTTTTAATTTAGTGCGTTATATTTTTTAAATTTTAAACTTGAATTATGGTTTAATACTACTATACCTTATCAAAATTGAAGTTATAAGGATTTTATATATGTTTAGTAAATTCGCCCCTAAAAAAAAGATGTTTCTGATTTTTATCCTAGGTTTTTCTTGTGGGCTACCTTTACCGTTAACTCTTTCTACTCTTTCAGCTTATTTATATGAGTATGGCTTTTCTCTTTCATCTATCGGGTTATTTGGACTTTCTCAACTCCCCTACTCATTAAAACCTTTTTGGTCACCGCTCCTTGATAATTTAAATCCCCCTTTTCTTTCATTCCTGGGCAAGCGACGCGGCTGGCTTATAATAATACAGGTATTCCTTTTTATTTTTATTTTATTGCTTGGGCAGTTTAACCCAAAAGAAAATATCTACCTGCTTGCAATGATAACTTTAGGAATGGCCTTTTTCTCTGCCAGTCAAGATATTATTGTTGATGCATTAAGGGTAGAGAGCTTAGAAGACGATGAGCAAGGTATGGGGGTTGCTTACTACACTTTCGGCTATAGAGCAGCAATGTTTATTGCTACTGCAGGAGCTTTATATTTAGCTGACATATTTAGTTGGTCATATGCTTTTTTTGTTTTATCTATACTATCCGCGTTCGGAATTATCTCCGCACTTCTTATGGATGAACCAAAACATCAAATTAGAGTGAATAACAATGCAAGCGGATGGTTTTATAACTCTTTTATAGTTCCTTTTTTAGATTTTACCAATCATCGAAACTGGTATTTAATTTTATTATTTGTAGCGCTATATAAATTATCCGATGCTTACCTCGGCGCTATGACTTCCCCGTTTTTACTTGAACAGAAGTTTTCAAAAATGGAAATTGCTGAAATCGTAAAATTTTATGGTGTATTTGCTACACTTTTAGGAACTTTTGCAGGAGGGTATTTAGTTAAATACATTAATATTTATGTTGCCTTATTTTGGGGTGGAATTATCTCCTCTGTCTCTAATTTAGCCTTTATATTATTATGCGGTACCGAACATGATATTCCAAGATTAATAGTAGTAATTACAATAGAAAACTTTGCAAGTGGATTAAGCTCAGCTACATTTGTTGCCTATATGGGAACTTTATGTAATCGCCAATTTACTGCCAGCCAATTTGCACTTCTTAGCTCACTCGCCTCTGTGGGAAGAACCACTCTTTCTTCAACATCAGGTTTTTTAGCTCAACAGATCGGATGGGTTGATTTCTTTATTTTCTCTGCCATACTGTGTTTACCGGCATTAATACTTTTAAAGTTTATTAATAATAGTAAAAAGGATAGCACATGGAATTCAAATACAAAACTCACGGAGACACAAGAGAATCAAATATAGTTTTTTTAGTCAGCGAAGAACTTAATTTACCGCAAGCGATAAACGACATTGATAAAAACGGATTAGTAAAAAATGCTTTATTAGCGGATAAAAGTTTTTCGGGAAAATTCGGCCAATTTTTAAGGATATTTGTTTCATCCGAAAATAAAACAAGTATGGTTATTTTAGTCGGAATAGGTAAAGCTGAAAAGCTTGATGAAAACAACCTGCTCAGCTTAGGAGGCAAGATTTCAGACCTGGCTAACCAGCTGAAACTTGAAAATTTAGAAATTTTCTTTGATAAAATTAGTAATCTGGCTTTAAAAGAAGCAGTGCTTGCTAACCAATTAATGCTTGGTATTAAACTTAAAAATTATAACTTCAATAAACATTTTGTTGCTAAAAAAGATGAGCATGTTCAATACCTAAAAAATATCTCTCTAAGTTTAACAGAAAGCACGGAAGCAGAGCAGTTAGCAAATTCTTATTCCAAAATTGCAGAAGGCGTTCATTTGACTCGTGATCTGGTTTCCGAGCCGCCTAATGTTATTTACCCGGCCTCTTTCGCTAAAAAGTGCGAAGAGTTAAAAAACCTTGGTGTTAAGATTACCGTCTTGGATAAAGCTGAAATGAAAAAGCTCGGCATGAACCTGCTTCTTGCCGTTGGCCAAGGAAGCGAGAATGACCCGTATACCGTAATTATGGAATGGAACGGCGATTTCGGATCTAAGGATGCACCGCTGGCATTCATCGGTAAAGGGGTTACTTTTGATAGCGGAGGGATTAATATTAAACCCTCAAGTGGGATTGCCGATATGAAATATGATATGGCAGGTGCCGGAGTAGTTACGGGACTTATGCATACGCTTGCGGCCAGGAAAGCTAAAGTTAATGTAATCGGGGCAATAGGTCTTGCGGAAAACATGCCATCCGGATCGGCGCAAAGGCCAAGTGATGTGGTTACTTCTATGTCAGGCCAAACGGTAGAGGTGGATAATACTGATGCCGAGGGAAGATTGGTTTTAGCAGATGTGCTTTGTTATGTTGAGCAAAAATATAAGCCAAGATTCATGGTTAACCTTGCTACCCTCACGGGCGCAATTGTAGTTGCTTTAGGTGACGGCCATGCCGGATTATTTTCTAATAATGATGCTCTTGCGGAGCAAATTTCAAAAGCCGGTAAAAAAACCGGTGAATTGGTTTGGAGAATGCCAATGTCCGAGCATTATGACAAACAAATTAATTCCGATATTGCAGATATTAAAAACACAGGCAGCGGAAACGGTGCAGGAAGTATTACTGCCGCTCATTTCCTACAGCGTTTTGTTAATAAATGCGCTTGGGCTCACCTCGATATAGCCGGAGTAACTTGGAATAAAAAAGGCACGGATATATCACCAAAAGGCGCCACAGGCTTTGGAGTAAGGCTACTTAACCAAATGATTGCGGATAATTTCGAGTGATATTTTAGTAAATCTGATTTTATAAAAGACGCGTCATTTACTTTTTAAATTGGCGCGTTTTATTTTTTTAGTAAGCATGCTTTGTATAACTCTGTTTTTAATTTTCCTTATCTATTAAAAATATATTGCAAGGTAACAAGTTATAACGTAAGTATTTCAAAAAATAGCACAACGGTATAGTGAAAGAATTATTAAATACTATTACGCAAGAAAAAGAAAACGATGCATTTGTTAATTGGGCTGTTAGTTTAAGCGTGCCATGCGGGATTGTCAGCGTTACTTTTATACCTTTTGCAATATTTTCAGATGTTGCTCGTTTTATTTCAATTGTAACCGGAACATTATATATAGGCGCAATGGTAGCTGAGCTTGCCATAAAGAAGGACTATATATATTTCTCACCTACTCAAACTACTATAGCACCTATAATAGGCATTTCCAATTCACAGGATTTTGACCCGGAAATTTTTGACTATTATAACCAAAGTTTAAGCAACCAAGGAACCGGCGATAGTTAAAAAAGTGATCCTGAAACCATTTGCTAAAGCTTATTTCACGTCCTTTTCTAAGAAAACCTTGCGGGATTAATACCTATATACTTAGCTCCTTTAACAAGGAAGTAAAATAAGGGATTGCTACATAGGGTGAAAAACAATTTATACATATAGCTGTTTACAATTAATATCAATGCCTGTTCTTTCGGCAGGACATCAAAAATAGCTAACAAGCTAATTACGAGAGTGGTATCAATCAGTAGCGAAATTGCAGTACTTAAATTACTCCTAAGCAACAAAAACTTTCCCCTCGAAAGCTTTTTAATCCGCATATAAAGAATAACATCCAATGATTGTGCAGCATAGCTTGCAATAATAGAGCTAATGAATGCAACATTAAATGAACCGAATATATGAGCAAATTCAGGATTACTGACTTTTGACCATACAGTTGCCTCTAATCGAGTAGCAATTATAACAATAAAAGCAACCATGATATTCATAATAACTGATAGCCTTACGCAAAACTTAGCTTTTTCAACCCCGTAAAACTCAGCTATTATATCGGCCACCATAAAGGTAAACGGGTATATTATAGCCCCGACGGATAATTCAAATGTGTAAAATGATAGAAGGGGTAAATAAACAAACTTTTGATAAATAAGATTACCGGTTGTTACCAATACGGAAAAAATTGCACATAAAGAAACATAAGTCTTTTCTCTAATATCCATATAAATGATTAATTACTTTTTGTGAATTGTGATTATATATTTATTTATATGCCTTGTATATATTGTGCATGTATTAATCTCTTATATTTAAAGTATTTTTATACTATATATTAAGCTATAAAAAATAAACATAACTAAGCCATGAAAACCCCTATTTTAAGTTTAAAGGAAGTAAGCCTGACTTTTGGTATTAAGCCTTTATTTGATCACCTATCCCTAAGCATTTATCCTGACGATCGCATTGCAGTCGTAGGACGTAACGGAGAGGGTAAATCCTCCCTACTTAAGGTGATAGCCGGATTATATGATTTAGACGGTGGAGAAAGGTGGGTTATGCCCGGTGTTGAGGTAGGTTATCTTCCTCAAGCTATTGATATTGAGGATCATAACTTAACCGTTTACGATTTCATATTAAGTGGAATTATGAAAGGGGAAATAGAAACCTCAAGTTATTTAATAGATATTATAATTGCTCCGTTAAAATTAGATCCGAATAACTTATTAAGCGAACTATCAGGGGGTTTACTTAGAAGAGCATTTCTTGCTAAGACATTAATCAGTAGCCCTAAAATACTGCTTCTCGATGAGCCGACCAATCACCTTGATATTGATACTATTGAGTGGCTTGAAGAGTATGTAAAAAGCTACCAAGGTGCTGTAGTCTGCATAAGCCATGATAAAGCTTTCCTAAAAAATATTTCAAATAAAACTTTTTGGCTTGATAGAGGAAAGCTGAAAGTTAATAACTTAGGATTTGAAAATTTTGAAAAATGGTCTTTGGAAGTTCTTGAACAAGAACAGCGAGAGCTAGAAAAAGCCGAGAAAAAGTTGGATGAAGAAGAATTGTGGAAAGTTCAGGGAATCTCGGCAAGGAGAAAGCGAAATCAAAAAAGATTAGCTGATTTATATACTTTAAGAGAAAAGACTCAGCAAGGTAAAGCCGCCCGTAAAATTTTGTTAAATAAAATTCATCTGGACCCGCTTACTCCAGTCCTTTCCTCAAAAATGGTTTGTGAGTTCAGAGACGTATATAAAACCTATGAAAATAAAAATATTTTAGAATCATTTTCCATGCGCATAATGCGTAATGATAAGATAGGTATTATCGGCTCAAACGGTACAGGTAAAACAACTTTTTTAAGACTATTAACGGGTGAAGAACAACCGGATAAAGGCTCGATTAAAATCGGAAAAACCGTTGAAGTAACATATTACGACCAAAAAAGAGTAGCTTTAAACCCTGATGACACTTTGTGGAAAACCTTATGTCCCGAAGGAGGGGAATATCTAAAAGTCGGCGAAAAATTTATGCATGTGGTCGCTTACTTAAAAAACTTCTTATTTGATCCGAAACAAGCGAGGGATAAGGTTGCAACCCTTTCGGGCGGACAAGCTAACCGGTTACTACTCGCTAAGGCATTAGCTAATCCGGGATCTTTGCTAATCTTAGATGAACCAACAAATGACCTCGATATGGATACATTAGAAATGATACAAGATGTTCTTACCGATTACCAAGGCACCTTAATTATTGTAAGCCATGATCGCGATTTCCTGGATAGTATTATCAACAAGACTATTTATTTTGAAGGTAACGGAGTGATTGAAGAATTCTTCGGCAGTTATACTGAACTTAGGAAAATAAAAGACGATCAAGCTAAAGCAAAGTCAAATAATAACTCAAAATCATCTCTTAAGTTAAAAGAAGAAACTAATAAAGATAAGGTACCTTCAGCTAAAAAGTTATCTTATAGCCTGCAAAGAGAATTGAGCCTTATGCCTGAAAAGGTACTGGAATTGGATCAACTAATAGAGCAATTGGAAATTATACTTTCCGAGCAGGATTTATACCAAACCGCACCGGATAAATTTGATGAAAAATCTAAACAACTGGAAGAAACCAGACAAAAACTTGAGGATACTTGGGCAAGATGGCAAGAACTGGAAAGCATGTTATAAGTTATAACATGCTTTCCTGCTTTGCTGATAAATGAATTTTATTTCGGCGCAAATTTATAATGCAGAATCAGTCTTCCAGATAATATTCAACGCTGGTTAGCACTCTTACCAACTTATCCGCAAAATAAGCATCATTAGTACCGTAAGACATATTATCCTGAGCTATTATAGTTTCTCGAGCGGAAATACTAAAGACTCCTTGAGAGGCACGCTTAATTTTACCGATTCTGCTTCCGGAATTAACGGCAAATTCTTCTGCGGCTTTTCTTGCTTCTTTAGTCGCATCTGCAAGCATTCCAGGCTTAATCTCATTTAGCTTGGTAAAGAAAAATTTAGGGCCGTTATATTTATATTCATCATAAGCAACGGTAATATTTTGCGCGATAATTTCTCCTATATTTTGACTTGCCTTTATTACTTCATCAATTTTTTTAGATTTCACTACAACTTCCGACTCCATAAAGTATCTGGGAGCCTTATTATTTTGATCATAATAACGCTGTGCAAGCTTATCGGATACCCTTATACTTTGGATTGCCACTTCATCTTCAGACAAATTATATTTTTTTAAAAAACTCTTTATTTTATTTATGTCATCATTAATTTTAGACTGTGCTGAAATTAAATTTTCATTAGCCGTATTAATCGGAATCACCCAAACCGAGCTATCAGCCTTAACTTTTTTCTCAGCAAGTCCCTTTACTTGTACAGTTCTATCCAGCATTTTTACATTACTGAAAGATTTAGCCATAATTGCAGCACTTCCGGTACTTCCTAAAAAGATTGAAAGAGCAAGTAGTGTAGATCCTAACTTCATATTTAATCCTCTTTAATGTTTAGTTGCTTTAATAATTTTTTAACTCTGCCTCCAGGAACTTCCCTTACTTCACTAGGGTTTAAATCGCCAAGTTCAAACTCATGATAGCTAACTCTGATAAGTCGGCTTACTTTAAGATCGAAATACTCGAAAGTTCTTCTTATTTCTCGATTTTTGCCTTCATTTAGAATAACAGTCACCCAAGTGTTAGTGGAAACTATTCTATCTACGGTAACTTTAATACTACCATATCTGATACCTTCAACAATAATTCCTGATTTTAACTTATCTATCATCTCATCAGTCACTCTACCATGCACTCGGCAACGATATTTTCTATCTAAATTAGAACTGGGAAGCTCCATTTCCCTTGCAAGCTCACCTGAATTAGTAAGTAGCAGTAGTCCTTCGCTATTTAGATCCAACCTTCCGACCGATATAACCCGAGGTAAACTCTTGGGTAATATCTCAAAAACAGTTTGTCTACCTTGGGAATCTCTGGTAGATGTGATAACTCCGGTCGGCTTATAAAATAGCCATAACCTTATCGGCTCTGCTGCTGAAATAATTTTACCCTGAACTTTAATTATATCCTGATCCGTTACATTTAAAGCCGGGCTTTGTATAACTTCAGAGTTCACTTCTACGCTACCCTGCTCTATCAGCCGCTCAGCTTCTCTTCTCGAGCACACTCCGCTTCGAGCAATAACTTTTGCAATTCTTTGTCCGCTATACATTGCATTCTCTTATAAAAGCATTAAATATTTTATAATCATCTTCAGTGGTTAAATATTCCGGATGCCATTGCACGCCTAAACAAAATTTATACTCACTATGTTCAATTGCTTCAATTACACGATCAGAAGCAAAAGCCGAAGCTATGGTATTATCTCCCGGCCTTTTGACTGCCTGATGATGAGTGCTGTTTACCATACTTTTATTACTTCCGATAATTTTATGAAGCAAGGTACCCGGCACTAACTCGATTTCATGGCTCGGTAAATGCTTAGGGCTCTTTTGCTCATGTTCAAGGCATTGCTCTACGGAATCAGGAATGTGTTGAATGAGAGAGCCGCCGAATATTACGTTTAACAGCTGTTCTCCTCCGCAAATTCCTAATATCGGTTTATTTTTAGCAAGCATGGCTCTCGTAATACTAAATTCAAAATCAGTTCTGTTATCTTTGGTTATAACTTTATCACTTATCACTCCTTCATTATAGAAGGATGGATCAATATCAAAATTACCACCTGTAATTATTAACCCGTCAATAATATCCGAATAGTTATCTTCAAATCCGACACCGTAAGGCAAAGCGATAGGAATGCCACCCGTCTCAATTACTGCTTTAATGTAATTTTCTCTTAGCGCATACCAAGGGTACGCTGAATATGATTTACTGGTTTCATGATCTAAAGTGATGCCGATTAATGGTTTTTTCATTAATAATTAGGGTTTCTTACACTCTTAATAAAATCTTCTATCATATTGGGGTCTTTTATTCCAGGAGAACTTTCAAGAGTTACCGAAGCATTTATCATAACGGCGCCTGAAACTCTTCGTGCATAATTGACGTTGTATTTATCTAAAGAGCCGGATAAGAACCAAGGTTTATCAATCTTTACTTTTTTTAAAAGCGACCAATCAAATTTATTTCCTGGCTTATCTATATATAAATTATTATCCGAGTACGATTCAAACAAATACATATCTGCAATTTCAGAGTATTTATTTATTACTTTTAAATCTTCTAATTTATTTACCCTTATAGTTTTTATGATCGGTAAACCGAAGCGGGATTTTATTTTTAATATATCATCTACCTCTTCATCCGAATGAAATTGAAGAATCTCAGGTTTATAATATTTTATAATATCTTCAATATTTGACTCATAAGTTGAAAGAACAGCAATTTTTTGAATTCTATTTGGGATTTCTTCGGTAATACTTTCCGCGAATTGTGGGGTAATATTTCTTGGAGAATACTTGTAAAAAACACAACTGATATAATCTACTTTATTCTTCACGGCAGCGTTAACTGCTTCTAAATTAGTTAACCCACATATTTTTATTTTTGGTACCATAAATCTATATAAGCCATAAGATATTTATATGCTAAAAAGCTAAAAGAAAAACCTTTTTTCTCATTTAATTGTAACTTACTAAGCTATCTAAATATTATATTAGAAAATTTGTTTAGTGTTGTCAAACCTAACTCTATTCTTTTTGTTTAATCGGAATACCGAATAGCTCAAGCCTATGCTCTACTATCTTATATCCAAGCTTTAATGCAATTTTTTCCTTTAGGATCTCAAGCTCTTCATCATAAAATTCAATAATTTTGCCACTTTGGATATCAATTAAATGGTGATGATGCTCTTTATCGTCTTCTTTAAACTCATACCGTGCCTTGCCTTCTCCAAGCTCCAATTTCTCAATGATTCTATATGATTCCAATAAATTTATCGTTCTATATACGGTCGCTAAGCTAATTTTCGGGTCAATTGCATTGGCTCTCATATATACTTCTTCTACATGAGGATGATCTTCCGAAGTTGCAATAACTTTCGCAATCACTCTTCTATGCTCAGTCATCTTCAAACCTCTTTCAAGGCAAATCTTCTCAATATCTAATGCCATCCGGATTTATCCAGTTGTTTAAATGAATAGTAAAATAAATATTGCAAAATGTAAATTCTAAGAAGTAATATGCGGCTAATAGTTTAAAATTATAATTTTATAAAGTTATCAATATGCCGGATGAAAAACAAAATAAAGTGAATATATTATGTATGAAGTGGGGAACCTTATATTCAGCGGATTATGTTAATAAACTATATAATATGGTTAAGCGTAATTTAACCTTACCCTTTGACTTCTACTGTTTTACGGAAGATGGGATAGGCATTTTACCTGAAATAAAAATTAAACCGCTGCCTGAAATCAGCATCCCGACTAAGAATCAAGTCTCTCCTTGGCGTAAACTAAGTATGCTCGCTTCCGATCTTGATGGTATAACTGGTAAAGCTTTGTTTTTAGATTTAGATAATATTATTATGGATAATATCGATTGTTTTTTCACCTATTCCGACAAGCTCTCTATAATTGAAAACTGGACTCAGAAAGGGCAAGGTATAGGTAACTCCTCGGTATATTATTTTGAAATCGGAAAATACGGCTATATCTTAGATAAATACAACCGAGACCCTGAAGCGGTAGTCAGCCGATATGATAATGAACAAATATTTGTTTCAAAGGAAATTGGTAAGGACTTAGTTTTCTGGCCTGAAGAATGGTGCAAAAGTTTTAAAAGGCACTGTATTGCCGGTCGTTTTATGAGGTTTTTTAAAGCTCCGATTATTCCTAAAGATGTTAAGATTATCGCTTTTCACGGGCATCCTCGCCCGCATGAAGCTTTAGAAGGCAGATGGCCTAAAAAGCTAATACCGTTCTTAAGAAAACCAAGCTGGCTTTCGGAATATTGGAGATAGTGTAATTTCATGTATGCCCATTGACTCGAAAGTTATCATTTCAAACAGTGGTTTGCCGGAATCCAAGCTGTTCGGGGATCTTTATTTTAGCCGTGAAGATGGGTTAGAAGAAACTAAATATGTATTTTTAAGTGGCAACCGCTTAGAAAAAATGTTTCAAGAACAGAAAATTTTTAAGATAGTTGAACTAGGTTTCGGCACCGGACTTAACTTTTTAGCTACCTTAAATTGTTGGAAACAGTATTATAGAGTTGGAAAAAAACTTAGCTATATAGGTATAGAAAGATTTCCACTCTCTTCTGAACAAATTTTTCAGGCACTTTCCCGGTGGCCGGAATTAGAACATAAATTATTACTTAAAAACTACCCTACTAAACACAGAGGTGTTTTTGAAATTAAAATGCTTGAATGGACAGTAGAGTTGACTCTCATATTTGATGATATAAACAATGCACTCAAGCATAACCTAAATTCTGTTGATGCTTGGTTTTTAGATGGGTTCGCGCCGAGTAAAAACCCTGATATGTGGAGCGAATTTATTTTTAAAAAAATGGCTGAATACTCAAGCGAATCAGCAACATTTGCAACTTTTACTGCAGCCTCTATGGTGAGAAAAGGCCTGGAAAAAGCAGGGTTTAATGTTTCTAAGCATAAAGGTTTCGGAAGAAAAAGAGATATGCTGGTCGGAAATATAAGAAGCAAACCTATTAATTACCCTAACCATTTGAGTAATATTATAACCGAAAAAAAAGCAATCGTAATTGGTGCCGGCATTGCAGGTGCTTCAGCTGCTTACTCATTGAATAAAAGGGGTTGGGAGGTAACAGTTTATGAAAAAGAGAATGATATTGCCCTCCGGGCTTCAGGTAATGATTGCGGCATTTTATATCCTAGAATAGAAGCTATTTGGAACAACATAACCGAGTTTTATTACCAAGCTTTTGAGCATTTACTCTACATTTTAAAACAAGATACTTTAAGTGAAATTTGCAGGTTTAATCAATGCGGACTACTTATTTTACCACAGAAGGAAGAGGAAATAGTTAGATTTAAAAAAATTGATCTTCATTCGAAAGAAAGTTATGTAAAGCTCATATCTTCCCTAGAGGCAAGTGAAATTTCCGGAGTAGAAATTAATAATCCTTGTTTATATCTGCCCCGAAGTGGTATACTCAGCATTCCTAAACTCTGCAAATTCATGCTTTCACAAGAAAGGATTCAAGTTAAAACAAATACTGAGATTACCGAGCTTAAGTTTGAGAATAACAGATGGCATATTTTTTCTCATGGTAGTTTAATAGATAGTGCTGAAACTCTTATCATCGCTAATTCTTATGCAGCGGAAACCCTACTTCCATTGCAATCAGCCCAAATACAAAAAATAAGAGGCCAAGTAACTTATTTGCCCGAGATGAAATCTGAGCTAAAAAGTGTGCTTTGTTACGGAGGATATATCACCCCCTCAAGGAATGGATACCACCACCTGGGAGCAACTTTTGACAAGCATTTTTTCTCATTAGAAACAAATCCCGAATCCTCATATAAAAATTTAGCACAATTGAATAAGTTTTTACCCGACTTCATTGATCAAGGTATAAATGCAGAAGAGCTGAAAGGCAGAGTGGGCATTCGGTGTTACAGTAAAGATAAGCTTCCCCTCATCGGTTTATGCCCTAATCCTGGCTTTTATAGTACTAATAATAATGGTCAGCATCCCTACCTTAAAGGATTGTATCTTTCAATTTGCCATGGTTCAAGGGGTGCTTTATCCGGAATTTTAGGTGGTGAAATTATTGCTTCACAAATAAACCAAGAACCGGCTAATCATACGATTACACAAGAAACTATTGATCTGATAAACCCTGCCAGGTTTTTACTAAGGGAACAAAGGAAATTACTTTAACACCATAATACAAAACTAAACTACATTTGGATAATTCTTTAGATATATAAAAACAATTAATATTTTTGTAATAAATTTATAAAACTTAGTCAAAGATCATTTTTTTATGTCAAGACCTAATTTGCACATTATCAATAAAACTATTATAATATTTGGAATATTATTAATAAAACAAGTAAAAGTATGCTACATAATTTTGATAACTATAACCAATATAATGTAATATCAAGTAGATATGAAATAAGGCTTATTTTTAGAAAGCTTGTAGACTTTAATTTTGTTAAAACATATATTTTTAAAAACTTGCCGGAAATTAAAGAAGCGGTAGCAATAGAAAATGATGACATCAACGCTATAGAAGCAATAACAGAGAAATTCTCAATTTTAATACATGCAGCAACATACAGTAACCCTGAAACAGTTAAATATTTAATAGAAAAAGGTGCCAATGTGAGCTATGAACGTCATATTAATCATGATGCACAACCTCATATAGCTATAATTGCATATACATTGCTTGCTGACTTTAAAACATTAGATACTTTAATTAGAGCCGGAGCTAACATAAATTTACATCACTTTAACACTCATATATTGCCTAAAAGCCGCCTTGAATTTAAAGAAAAGCTATATACTATCTTGAGAAATATATCAGATGAGTATAAAGAAAAGGTTACAAGTCGAATCATGGTAGAATTTGTCCTTACAGAGTGCTTAAATGTGAATATAAATGGCTTAATAAATGAAAGAAGTTTAAAAAATATTTTTACCACAATTTCTAATGAAGAAAATGACAGGATTGAGGACTTACGAATAAACTTACTGCGTCCTTTACATAATAATATAATTAATTCACGAGGGAGTTTATTAATAAGACTCAGCTTGTGTGTTAGCGCAGTTGCGGCTATTGCTGCACTGAGTTACTATGCCTCTCCTTTAGTCGCTATAGGAGTGGCAACCTGTTTAGCTGCATATACTACATATAAATATTTTTCATCTAATATAGCTTATAATTTTATAACAGATATTAATATTGTTAAGGAAAAAGTAAGCGAAAAAGCTCATAGTTTTGTTGAAGCTATAAAAGACAGTGGTGAAAAAGCCATTTCTTTTGTCAGATCATAGTTTACATATTAATTAGCTTTGCTTCTCTACCCTATTCCTTATTTCCTGAAATGATCTTTCATATAATATTTCACCATTTCTAAACACCTTATTAAGTAGGTTTTTATTCTCACCAAGCCGGCTTAAATTTATAGTAGAGAACTTATTTTCTTTATCTTGAATTAATGCAAGCCTACCTTTCTTTGATTTTTTAGAAAGATCGGTAATTGGATTTTTAGAAACCTCCGACCATTTTCCATTACAGCAAATAGCTGAAGCTTTCATTGCAAAAAGCATAGTATCCCTATTTAACTTTTGCAGTAAAGTTGCACCCATGCCGAAAGCAATATTATCTGCACTTTGCTTTTTGTTTTTCATTGCGGCTAATATAGCATCTATATTTTCTATAGAAACACCATCACCCTGAATAACCCTGAGATAATCGGGCAGCACCTTATAACCTTTGGAATTGGTATGATAACCAAACTTATCCATTAGCATCTCAATCGTATTGGTAACAACCGTAATCGGGTCTCCGCTATCCGGCCTGATTACTAATGTGCCGCCGTGATTCTTCACCTTATCGAAAAGTTGCTTGCCCCAAATATTTTCAATTGCATACCATATATCATATGAATCGGAAACCACAGCAACTAATTTTCCCCTTCCTCCACAAGTGTTTAAAATATGCTCATAAGCCTTACTTTCATTTTCTTTGCCATAAGCAATTATTGTCGAATGCTCAGCAGCAGGGATTGAGTAACCGGCCATCGGCTCATTATAATATTTCTTTGCACTTAAAATTCCCGAAATGGTATCAGAACCCTTAAAATTAACCAAATGCGCCATCCCGCCTATAGAAGCGGTTTCAAATGAGCTAGCTCCCCTTGCCCCGAAATCATGCAGCTTATATTCCAATCCCGCTAAGTTATCACAAGTTTCCGACATATATTTTTTAATAACCTGCTTACAGGTATATGAAATTGTGGCAACGGTAGTCGGATACCAAATCCCCCTTAGGAGCGCAGTTTCAATATAGGTAGTTAACCAAAAACATTTCGGATCAGTATTAATAACTTGCACTAAAACATTTTGCACGGGGATAATACTGCCTTCTTCCACTGCTTCAATTTCAATCGGAAGATATCCGTTATACTTATCTAATATATATTTCCATCCCTCTTTGTTAAACGGAAGCCCATGAACAGCAAGAAATTCCTCCGCTTCCTCAATATTTTCTTTATTGATCGGAGAAGTTAAATATTCTTTCAGGCAAGCCTGTAACCCGAAAAATATACTTTGCGGGAATATTCCACCCCTCGCTTCGATATAACAGGAAACATATTCAGTGTTAACCGGATACTGGAGGTAATGAGATGTCTTATATGAATCAGTATTAAGGATAAAATTTTTATTCATATTTTTCCTCCGTTTTTCCCCATAATACATAGCCTTGGTTGCGAATTGTCTGAAGGTACTGCGGGGTTTTATTAGTTCCTTCGATTTTAGCTCTAATTCTTGCTACTATAACATCTATTGTTCTTATATTAACATCTAAAAAGCATTCAATGATTTTATCACGGGTGACTATCTCTGCTGGTCTCTGAGCTAATATTTGCAATACTTTGGATTCATTAGTGGTAAGGTGTATATAATCACCGTTATTTTTTCTTAAATTGCTGCTTTCTATATCAAATGTATATTCACCGAATATACATCTACTACCTTGTTGCTTTCCTTCATTTCTTTTTAAAATATTTTGGATTCTAAGCAGTAATTCTTTCGGTTCGAAGGGTTTTGCTAGATAATCATCCGCTCCACTTTCCAGCCCATTTATTCTATCATCAACATTACCAAGCGCAGTTAGCATAATTACCGGGGTTTTCAGCTTATCTTTACTTCGCTTCAGAAACTCTAAGCCGGATTCCCCGGGCATTATGGTATCAAGTATTATTATATCAAAAATAAACTCGTCCAACTGTTCTTCACATTCTTTAATATCTTTTGCAGTCGATACTATATAACTATATTCCTTTAAAAACTTAGCAATTAAAAACCTAATTCTATCATCATCATCAACAACTAGGATATGTTTAAGCATTATTACTCAACTACTTTAGGAACGACAAAGCATCCATACTTGCTTGTCGGAGAATTTTTAAGCACAGCTTCCTGTATACCACCATCTGTAACCTCATCTTTCCTCCTCGGTAATTCCGCATTGATAACACTTCTTAGCGGCTCAATACCCTCAGTTTCCGCTTCATTTAATTGCTCAACCCAATTCAAAATACTATTCAACTCTTTTTCATAGCCGCTAGCCTCCTCATCAGTGATACGGATTCTCGCTAAGTGAGCAATTTTTTTAACAACAGAACTATCTATAGACATTGGCTTAGAAAATAAGTTAATATATATAAACTTTTTTATATCATTATCAGATTTTTTCAAGCAATGATTTTTGAGAACCATCAAAACTTTTTAAGCACTATAAAGCAGAATTCCTCACATTATAAACTTATGGCATTGGATGTGGGAGGTAAAAAAATCGGCCTTGCGACTTCTCATGTCAGTTTAAATGTTGTTACTCCTTATAAAGTAATATTACGTAAAAACTTAAAGGCAGATATAGCTTTATTGAAGCATGAGATTATGGAAAACAATATCCAAGGGTTAGTAATAGGGTTGCCTATATCTTCTAGCGGGGAGCATACAGAAAACACTCAAAAAATGGTTATTTTTGCCAATAAGCTTTCAGGAAGTGCTGATACCCCAATAACTTTTTATGATGAGCGATACAGCACGAAACTTGCCGATGTAATGCTAAGAGATTTAGATATGAATCGGAAGGAACGTAATCAAATCGACGATCAGATCTCCGCAAGTATAATTTTAGAAGATTTTCTAAAGTTAAATAATCAATATTTATAATTCCGGTAATTTACTATTCTTCTCTTGGTGCCTCGCTAATTTTCTTTACCTCTTCAAAGTCACTGAAGCGATATTTCACATCACCGATAATTTGATAGTCTTCATGGCCTTTACCGGCAACAATTAAGGTATCACCCTCTTTAAGGTTATAAATTGCAAGCCTAATCGCAGCTCTTCTTCCTTCAATTTCAAGTGCGCCTTGAGTTCCGCTTAGTACTTCTTTTCTAATCTGCTTAGCATCTTCATTTCTCGGGTTATCATCGGTAACTATAACTTGATCCGCTAAGCGAGATGCAATCTCACCCATAATCGGTCGCTTTGATTGATCACGATCTCCGCCGCAGCCGAATAGTATATGAAGTTTTCTTGAGGTAAACTTTCTTGCAGAGATCAGCACTTTTTCTAATGCATCAGGTTTATGAGCATAATCAATAAAGATTTGTGCACCTCTATATTCCCCGACCTTTTCAAGCCTCCCTACCGCAGGTAAAAGAGACGGAATAGCGGAGACAGCATCTTTAATATTTATATCGCTTGCAGCTATTAAACCAAGTGCACAAGCCAAATTATACTTTTGGAATTCAGCATTTAATGGAAACTTAGTTTCAAACTTCTCCCCAAATACAGCAATATTCAATGACTCATTGTTTTGAGAAAATGTAATGTCCGTATCTTTAGCTCCATAAGAGATAACCTGAATATTTCTCGCTCTGCAAATAGATAATAGACTATCGAACTCTTTAATGTCTTTATTCAACACAGCAATGGAACCAACAGGCAACAATTCTGAAAAAAGTCTAAGCTTAGCTGTGAGATATGCTTCCAGAGTTTTATGATAATCTAAGTGATCTTGAGTAAAATTGGTGAACCCGCCGGCTTTGAAGGCTACCCCATCTAATCTATATTGATCCAAGCCATGGCTTGAAACCTCGATTGCCGTGTGAGTTATATTTTCTCTGACTAAATCTTTGAGAACAGAATGCAGCTTTACAGGATCAGGCGAGGTCATGGTTCCTAATGAATCATACTCGAGTTCATTGGATATCACTCCTAAAGTACCTATACTTGCAGTTCTTATGCCTACATGTTCAGCCATTTGTCTATAGAACCCGACGGTAGAGGTTTTACCGCTCGTTCCCCCGACGCCGACTATATTTTTCGGCTGATGTAGATAAAATTTAGCAGCAATAATTGCTAATTCTTTTCTTGGGTTTTCAACAAAATGATAGGTTACCCCGGGCTTTTGGGTAATCTTTGAAGAAGAAGCAACAATAATTTGGGTAGCACCTTTTTCTATGGCTTCATCAATAAAATCTTCACCATTAAATTTCTCTCCCCGTATAGCCACATAAATATTTCCCTTTTCAACTATTCTTGAATCGAAAGCAATCCCGGTAGCTCTACTTAGGTCGGTCATTTTTCATCCCCAACCTTAAGTGCCGCAATAAATGCGGATTGCGGGATATCAACCCTACCGATTGACCTCATTTTCTTTTTACCTTCTTTCTGCTTATCTAAAAGTTTACGTTTCCTGGAAATATCTCCGCCGTAACATTTAGCGGTTACATCTTTTCTAAGCGCACTGATCGTTTCACGTGCAATAATTTTTCCACCGATTGTAGCTTGAATCGGGATGGTAAACATATGCTTCGGAATTAAATCTTTAAGCCTAATGCACATTTCTCTTCCTCTCTGCTCGGAGCGGGATTTATGAACGATTATTGAAAGCGCATCCACCGGCTCAGAGTTTACCAGAATAGTAAGCCGCACCAAATCACTCTTCATGTGGCAATCAAATTGCCAGTCGAAACTTGCATAGCCTTTTGAGCAGGATTTTAGCCTATCATAAAAATCATATACCACTTCATTAAGTGGTAGCCTATAAACTAACATAGCTCTGCTGCCCACATAAGTAAGATCGAGTTGCTCGCCTCGCTTCTCCGTACATAAACTTAACACCGAACCCAAGTACTCATCCGGCACCATAATGGTCGCTTTAATCCACGGCTCTTCCATGAATTCAATATGCGTCGGGTCAGGCATATCAGAAGGATTATGAACCTCGAGCACTTCGCCATTTCTAAGGTGAACTTTATATATTACACTCGGTGCAGTGGTAATAAGATCAAGGTTATATTCCCTCTCCAGCCGTTCTTGAATGACTTCCAAGTGAAGTAATCCTAAAAACCCGCATCTGAACCCGAAACCCAATACAGTTGAAGTCTCGGCTTCAAATTCAAAACTTGCATCATTAAGCCTTAGCTTAGCAAGGCTTTCTTTTAATACGTTAAAGTCACTTGCATCGGTCGGATAAAGGCCGCAAAACACTACCGATTGGGTTGGTTTAAATCCCGGTAATGCTTTATCGCAAGGGTTTTTATCATCGGTTAAAGTATCCCCGACCTTACAATCCGCCACCTGCCTGATTGAAGCGGTGATAAACCCGACTTCCCCCGCGGATAATGCATCAGCCATAACTTTTTTAGGGGTAAAAATACCAACGCTGTCAACGTTATAAGTTGCATTATTGGACATCATCTTGACCTTCATTCCTTTACGAATGGAGCCGTCTATTATACGCAAAAGAATAACTACTCCGAGATAAGCATCATACCAACTATCCACAAGCAATGCCTTAAGCGGCTTCTCCGCCTCGCCTTTAGGTGCCGGAAGCTGGTTAACTATTGCTTCTAATACTTCATCAATTCCGATACCAGTTTTAGCAGAAATATGTACTGTAGAAGAGGTATCAAGCCCAATTACTTCGGTAATTTGCTCTTTAACTCTTTCGGGGTCGGCTGCCGGTAAATCTATTTTATTTAATACCGGGATAATCTCATGATTATTTTCAATTGCTTGATAAACGTTTGCTAAGGTCTGCGCTTCTACTCCCTGACTTGCATCAACTACCAGGATTGAGCCTTCGCAGGCGGCAAGAGACCTACTTACCTCATAAGCAAAATCAACATGCCCCGGGGTATCAATTAAATTTAAAATATAAATTTTTCCATCTTTAGCTTTATAATTCAGCCTTACGGTTTGGGCTTTAATCGTAATACCCCTTTCCTGCTCAATATCCATTGAATCAAGCACTTGCTTAGTCATTTCCCGTTTTTCTAATCCCCCGCAAGTTTCAATCAACCTATCCGCCAGAGTAGATTTACCGTGGTCAATATGTGCAACAATTGAAAAATTTCTTATTAATAAAAGATCAGTAGCCATTTTTTACAAGTATCATTTTATATGGCATGAATGATACATGCATTCAATTTAAGCCTCAAGCTAAAAGATTTTAATATCTTAGCTTTCTTTACACACCATTTATAGCTGGCTCATTTTGAGTCCTTTCATTATTAATTTTCTGCCGCCAACTGAAAGGCTTATCATCGGATAACTCTACTGCCATCGGCACTTCTTCTTCTGCGTAATAATTATTTAGTTTTTCAATGCAAAAGTTATTATCATTACCATTTTCCATGTTTTCACCCGGCTCATAATTATTCTTCTCAAGCAAACTATAAATAATATTTCTATTATGCTCTATAATCTGATTTAACTCATGAATTTCTGATAAGCTTCCCTGATGAATTCCATGGAGCCGATTATATAATGCTTTATAAAAATTTTTCTTATTATTTAATTTTTTAAGTTCTTCGCTTTGTGCATAAATTATTTCCCATAATACTCGCACTTGGGGTTTCAAGCTTTTCTAATTTTTTACTGTTAAAAGCTTCTTGAGAATGATCGCTTGAAATTAGTGCATCTGAAGAGTTATAGCTTAGTGAATTATCTGGCTTCGCATACATAAAAACCTGCTTATTGCTATTAAATAAATATAACCTTTACTTTCCGCGGAAAGATGGGTTATCATTGGATATCATTCTTTCCTGCCAATATCCCGGTGCCCTCTCAATCGGCTGCGTGCTATACTCCGGCTGTGTTATAAGCGTACCCTCCTCAGGAGGTAGAGTCATAAATTGCTCAAGAGCTTTGAATGTAAATTGCTCAGTAGCAAACCTTGAATTTTCCGGGCTGGATTCAAAATTAAACAGATTAGCATGAGGTTGGCCGGATAGGGCTGTAGAAGTTTCGGTATATTCCGGTTGTCTAATAATTTGTTGCTTAAGAAGAGCATTTTCTTCTTTTATTTTTTCTAACTCATTTTGTTTTTCTTCCAGTTCCACTTGCTTTAATAAACAAAACTCCTCCCAGCGCCCGGCAATACTTATCGAACGGTCATTATTATTCTTTAATTCGGCCAAACTTTCTTCTAAGGCTGTTTTCTCTCTTTGTAATTCACTAAGCTTCTCATTTAAAGCTGCATACTCCTTTTGTACACCAAGAATTTCACTTCTAAAACCCCCCTCTCTTTTTTTTAAGTATTCAAGGCACTTAAATAAATTTTTATTATCTTCAGTCAAGCTCTCAACTTTCGCTCGCAAAACCCCATTTTCATCATTTAAACGAGTTTTTTCTTTCCACAAGCTACCGTTTTGACTTCGCCAATTACCTATCTCTTTTTGTAAATCTTTTTTATTTTGCTCTAGATTAGCAATTCTTTTTAATAATTTTTCTTCGTTTTTTCTTGCATTAGCTTCGTTTTCTATTGCTAACTTTTGTTCTCTTCTTATTTTTTCATCCAAAAAGCTCCCTAAGGAAGTATTACTACTACTTATGCTGCCTAAATCTCTTAGCCATTCGCTTAGAAAACCATTCCCACTCGCGTTATCTTGGTAAGGCGAATTTTGTTCCGGATTTTCTATCCTCCTTTTTTTACGTTCAGGCTGCGATGCGCTTGCAACCTCAGTGTGACGTGGCCTTATCGGAACATGGCTATACCCGTTTCCATTTGCATTCCCCCTATCCTGCATAGTGCTTCCCCCCTTTTAAGTTATACTCTTTGTGAAACTCAATCACTATACTATAAAGAGCTAATATAATTATCAAATACTTTTCTTTCTCTATTCTTCAATTAAATTTATTGACTAATTACGTGGTATATACCAATAGCTTTTAAATTTAAAAGTATCTACTCGGGCTTTCCCTACCGGAGACAAAATTCTGCCAAAACCCTTGGCTTATCTCAGGTGGTCCTGAGAATCGGAATTGATCAGCCTGTTCGTTAATGCTTTCCTCAGCTTCAGAGTCTTTATGTAAGTTCTCCGGGTTAATAGTAATTAAATGAGTAGGAGCTTGTTGCTCTGAATAAATTTGCATTAAACTTTCATCTTCAAGTATAAAGCTTGGTTGATGATAAACTTCCTCTAAACTAGCTATTTTAGCTTTTAAACTACCAACCTCTTGGATTAGAAGAATATTGGAGTCTGCTAACCCGGTATTTTCTTCCTTTAATCGGCAGTTTAATTCTTTCGTGGTTTTAACTACTTCCTTCGCTTCATTAACTACTTCTTGCGCACATTTAATCATCTCTTTCATATTATAAATTTCGCCCAACAAAAACTTATTTTGATTTTGCAAATATTCATTTTTTTTATTAAGATCCTTAATAGCTTTTTTTTCTGCTTTTTGTTCTTTTTCTGATAATTCAGCAATTATTTGCACTTTATATAAACTAAGAAAGGGACTTAAAATATTATAAATTTCCTCCATTGCACAATGTGATTTAATTTTTGGATCAGCATTACATGGATTATCTGAAACTATTTGCGTACCATACCCGGCTTGTTTTCCCTCTATTTTCAGATATGCTTGCCTTAACACTTCCATCTCGGCACTTGTAAGATGTTTACTTCCAAATTTAGAAATACTTCCCTGTTTATCTGCTCTTCCCTTTTCATGCATAGCACTTCCCCCTTTGACTATACTTAATTTATAAAGATCTAATATCATATTATAAAGGGGTAAAATAATTTACAAATATTTTTCTGTTCCTGGATTTCAATTATATTTATTAATTAATTAAAGTCATACTAAAATTCAGAATTGAACTTTCAATTTAAATGTGGATTAATATTATTTAATCAGAAATATAATTATTAACGGATAAACAATTTTGATCATGAGTAAAATGCTGGATTTTTCCGAACTTCTTATCACCAAATTTTGCCATGATATTTCCGGGCAAATTAGCGCTATCGATAATGGACTTGAGTTTTTAAAGGATGGCCATGAAGAAATAAAAAACAAAGCAATGGAGTTGGTTTCTTCATCAAGCGCAGAGTTGGTAACCAGAATGAATTTTTACAGGTATGCCTATGGCAGTCTCAAACGCAACGGAGAAGCGGATATTGAGCAGCTAAGCAAGCTTATACAAAAACATTATATGAATTCTAAAATAAAAATAAATTGGCAATATAACACTGATATCTGTTTAAGGGGAATAACTAACCGAGCCTGCAAACTGCTTATTAACCTCGTAATAATCGCCTCAACTTACCTTATTCACGGCGGTGAAACGGAAATTAAAATTGAAAAAGGTTCGATCGGCAAACTACTTAGAATCACAGGAAGGGGTAGAGATATAAAAGTTAATTCCGAGCATAAATCAATTTTAACCGAGCACAATGAATCAGAGCCGACTATATTTAATATACAGGTTTTCCTAACCCGAAAACTTGCTGACGAACTAAACGCTCAACTTCAAATGGATTACAGCAACAACCATATTACTTTTTATGCGGAGCTTTAATCGGTAGAAAAAATTAAGACCTATATATGTGTTATTGCTTAATGTTTAACTTAGCTAATAATCATAGCTATCAAATAAAATAAGCTAAGTTGACTTGCTATTTTACTGTTTCGCATGTAAAAAACTTAAATAGTTAATTTATGGTTTGAATGGATATTACAAATGTTTTCTTATTTTGCTAAAAAATTGTTCGGTAGCTCAAATGATAGGTTTGTTAAATCCTTATATCCTGTTGTTGCCAAAATTAACTCACTTGAATCTATATTTGAAAAGCTTTCAAATGATGAACTGAAAGCTAAAACTTTTGAATTTAAAGAACAGCTGAAAGCCGGGCGAACTTTAGATGATTTATTGCCGGAAGCATTTGCAGCAGTAAGAGAAGCTTCCAAGCGCACACAAGGAAAGAGACATTTTGACGTGCAGTTAATCGGCGGCATAGTATTAAATAACGGTATGATTGCGGAAATGAAGACCGGTGAAGGTAAAACATTGGTTTCAACCCTCCCCGCTTACCTGAACGCACTAACCGGTAAAGGTGTCCATATTATAACCGTTAATGACTACCTTGTTGAGCGTGATTCAAAATCAATGGGAGAAATTTATAACTTCTTAGGCTTAAGCGTCGGAAGCATTACTAACTCAATTCCGGACTGGGTGAGAAAAAAAGCTTATGAAGCTGATATAACTTACGGAACTAATAATGAATTCGGGTTTGATTATCTCCGCGATAATTTGAAGTTGGATCTTGAAGAAATGGTTCAAAGGCCGTTTAACTATGCAATCGTTGATGAGGTGGACAGCATTCTTATAGATGAATCAAGGACACCACTCATAATTTCCGGACCTACTGAGGATAACTCGGATCTTTACTATAAAATCAATAAACTCATCCCCCTTCTAGGGGAAGGAGACTATGAAACCGATGAGAAAGGAAAGAATTGCGCACTGAGCGATAAAGGCCATGAGACGATTGAGCAATTATTGAAAGACCATAAGATAATCAGCAAAGATGCTGAGCTGTATAACATAGAAAACATGGGGATTGTTCACCATGTTAATCAAGGATTAAGAGCTCATAAAATCTTCCAAAAAGATGTCGATTACATCATCAAAGATAATAAAGTAATGATCATCGATGAATTTACAGGAAGAGTTTTAGACGGCAGAAGATATTCGGAAGGGCTTCATCAGGCATTAGAAGCTAAAGAAAACGTACAGATTCAAAATGAAAACCAAACCTTAGCCTCAATAACTTTTCAAAATTACTTCAGAATGTATCCTAAGCTCGCGGGCATGACAGGAACTGCTATGACTGAAGCAAACGAATTTATTGATATTTATAAGTTACCGGTATTCAGCATTCCGACCCATCTTGAAGTAAAGCGTAAAGATGAGGAAGATGTTATATACAAAAGCATGAGAGAAAAATATGATGCGATTATAGAAGAAATAGAAGCAAGTCATAAACATGGGCAGCCTATACTGGTCGGAACGGTAAGTATTGAGAAATCTGAATACCTTTCATCATTACTTAAAAAAAGAAAAATTAAACATAACGTACTTAATGCAAGGCAACATGCTAAGGAAGCCGAAATCATAGCACAAGCCGGAAGACCGGGGAGTGTTACCATTGCAACCAACATGGCAGGTCGTGGAACTGATATCATGCTTGGCGGAAACCCTGATATGTTAATTAACGAAGAGCTTAAGAAAAATCCTAATAAAGATATTAATATCATAAAGGAAGAAGTTTTAGCTACAATTGCCTCTGATAAGGAAAAGGTACTTGCGGCCGGAGGATTATACGTTTTAGGAACCGAAAGGCATGAATCAAGAAGGATTGATGACCAATTGAGAGGTCGTTCGGGAAGACAGGGAGATCCAGGAAAAACTAAATTTTATCTTTCGCTTGAAGATGATTTGATGCGTATATTCGGCTCGGAAAAAATCAGCAGCATGCTAACTAAGCTTGGCCTTAAAGAAGGTGAAGCAATTATTCACCCGTGGATAAGTCGCTCGATTGAAAAGGCTCAACAGAGGGTAGAAGCCAGAAACTATGAAATACGTAAAAACCTATTAAAATTCGATGATGTTATGAGCGAGCAGCGCTCGGTAATTTACGAGCAGCGCTTGGATTTAATGAAGTCGGAAAAATTATCCTCTTTTGTAAAAGAGCTGATCGTGGAAATAAACGGCTCATTGGTTGAAAAATTTATTCCTAAAAAATCTATCTCGGAAGAATGGGATTTAGACTCATTTGAAAAAGAGGTGTTTAGAATTTACGGCCTGCATTTGAGTATTAAAGATTTTGCCTCTCGTGAAGGTGTGGCAAACGAAGAAATTTTAGATTTCCTGGAAGAGCAGGTATTTAGCGCTTATCAGGATAAAGTGAATAAGTATGGTCAAGAGTCGATGCAATATGCTCAAAAGCATATAATGTTGGTTACACTCGATCACTTATGGAAGGATCACCTGCATATGCTTGATCATTTACGTACCGGGATTAATTTAAGAGCTTACGGGCAAAAAGATCCGCTTAATGAATATAAAATAGAAGCATTTAAATTATTCCAAACTATGCTTGATGATTATAATATACTAATCGTACAAAGAATTTTCCAATTACATATTCAGGATGCTTCCGAGCTCGAGCAGCATAGCAGTGAAGCAAAAATGATCGAATCTAGAAACGCCCCTAGCATTGAGCAAAGCCGTGATTTTTCAGGAGAAAGAGATCCGAGCAATCCGGAAACCTGGGGTAAAGTTTCACGTAATGAGCCCTGCCCTTGCGGTTCGGGTAAGAAATATAAACAATGCCATGGTGCAATTACTTAAAGAGATAACTAAAAATTTATATCTATGCAGAAGCGTGGAAGTAAAATATCAAATATGTTACCAGAAAGAAGTAGCCCGAAAACATATTCCCAACCTTTTCACCTTCTGCTAAAGCACTTATTAAGCAGGCAATTGAAGAACGATTAATGGTAGACCCGATCGGCTTCAGTAAACCTTTACATTATAAGATAGGCGGTTACGTAAGTGATTACCGAATAGTTTATCGCATTAAATATAAAACAACCACAGTTGTAATAGTTGCCATAAAACACCGCAAGGAGGTTTATGAGGGTAACTGAATAAACTTCCTCAAAATTTTATTTTATTCGAATTATCCACGTCCACCTTTATCTTGTTCAGGTGGCTTACCTTTCTCATCTATCACTTTTGCTGTATGAGAACCTTTTATTTTATCATCTTTTTTAGCCAGCTCAACTTTCCCGTCGTTTCTTGCTTCTCGAAGCATTTCATCAAATTTTTGGGCATCCTGAGGTCTGGAATTTTTTTGAAATTTGTCAGCATCTTTATTCGTAGAGTTTTCAGGATCTTTTCTATCTTGCCCCATTACATCTCTTTTAACATCTCCTGCTACGCTTATTGTGTCCTTTAAAACTGTGTTCCCGGCTGCAAGCGCACCTGCTCCTACAATCTTTCCGCCTTCTTTAATATCACCAACTGCCATTTTTCTAAACCCTTGTGCAGCTCCTTCGGTCATTTGTGTAAATGATTGTACTGCTCCTCCTAAAAGCCTTAAGCCTTGAGTAAGAAGAGGTATCTTAACTTCATTTCCGATATCCTTAACTTCAGTCCCTAATTGCTTTATCGGCGCAGTTACGTTCATAACAAATTCTCCGCCCACTCTTGTTAAAGCAGCTCCAGCAATTTTATATGAATCCAGTTCATTTGGTCGTAGTATAGTCCTTCCTGCCGCACCGCTTAATATACATGTTTCATGCACAAGATGCCCGGCCGCCTCGGTGGAAGCGGCTCCTATACCAAACAGCCCGCCTACGGCTTTTAGAGCAGTCGAAGCGGCAATAGCCACTCCCCATAATGATTTCCTACTAAAAGACGGTGATTCGGTAAAGTTTTTTCTGGTATATTTTAAAGGCATTGATGCCCATTCATTTATCTTTTGCATTCCTGTGCTAGCCGCGCTACATACTGTATTTAAAGCAGCGCCTAAATTATTAAACCCAGTATAGACTGCATTCCCTGCTTTCTGCATAATGGTATTATTAGGATTATCCTCCAGCTCATATTTCTTTTTAAGTTCACCAAAACTCGGTTTTTGATCAGCCATTTTATTCACTGTATTATTTATTCCTATTTTTTAATAATATTATATATAAGTTAATAAATAGTTAATTACTTGTATTTATTTTTTTTATTCTTATTTAGAAAGACACAGGTTATTTATTAATACTTAAAAGCTTGATAAAGATAAAAAAATGGTAATACTACGAAACCAGAGCTTTAAAGCAAAGTTATAATATGCAAGCAGCAGCAAAAATTACGGGCTTTCCTTTTTCGGAAGATGTTTTAGGTTATTTAGCTAAAGATATCAGCACTAAGTTTAATGATATTTATATAGCAAATAAAGTTGTTGTTGTTCTTCCCAGCCGAAGGGCGGTAAGGAATTTAAAATCTAAATTATTAAGCTTAAGTCGCGATAAAATTTGTTTCCTTCCTCAAATTATCACTTTTTCGGATATACCTAATAACCTGATATTATTTAATTCTATCTGTGATAGCTTAGACATGAGGCTACCTGAAATAATAGATAGCTTTTCACTGGATCTAATAGTTTTAGAAATTATTGAAGAAATAAAAAGCTTATATCCAAGCTTTAAAACCTTCCAAGATAAGAAAATCTCAAGTTATATAAAAAAATTTTTTATCAAATTTTTCACCTATAACCAATGTGCATCTTCAGTAGTAATTGATAACCCGGATTATGAAATATTTAATTATTTACTTGATGCCTTCAATCAAAAGCTGAAATCAATAAATAAGGTAACTGAACAGCAATTAAGAAATGAAGCGATCATTAGACTAAAAAACGCCTGGAATACGCAAAAAGCCGGGAGTTATATTTATTCGGTTCTTCCCACTTCTAATACACCTTATATATTTGATTTTTTAAAACTGGTTGTTGCAAGAAAAAATGCTGAAATTATAATTAGCGGCTTAGAGCACCCGATCGATCTTATAGAGTGGGAAAGCACTACTGAAAAACATGCTAACTTCTTTATCAAAAACTTTGTGAGCTATATAGGTTTAAATATTGGTCAAGTTAATTGCTTACCCATGTCTCAAGTTGCTACTAATGATTATAAAATTATAGAAGCAAAAAATGAGATAGAAGAAGGTAGGCAAATAGCCTTAGCTATAGTAGACCATATAAATTCTAATATTCATAACATCGGGATAGTGACGGAGAACCGTGTAGTTGCAAAGCTTATTAAAGAAAATCTTAAAAGATATAACCTTGAAATAAATGATACGGTAGCAAGAAACTTAATTGACCTTAATGAAGTTAAGTTTTTCTTACTTATTTTTGAGCTTGCTACTAGTAATAGCTTAGATAAAGTTGCCCTACTTAGCTTTCTTAAACACCCTCTTACTAATTTAACCATAAATGAAGTAGAGGAATTTGAAATTAATTATTTTAGAATTCCTAAAATTTATAACTCGCTTTTTGAAGTGCTAAATCAAATAGAGAACAGTGAGCAATATATAGGAATTACACAAGCTATAAAAGCCGTATTGGAATTCAAACCTAAAATATTATCCGGCAAAAATTTTTATAGCTTTTTTTCCGAGCACTTGAGGTACTTTAACGCACTAGTGAGTGAAGAGATAAGGAATAGCTTACCTAGCTTGGACTATCTTACTGATTTAAAAATGGAATTAAAGCCTTTAACATATGCTCATAAACCAATTAAAATCAGACGTTATAAAGAGCTATTAATAAAAATATTAAGCGAACAATCTTATCGGGATGAGGAATTCATTGAAGAAGTACAAATCTTGACTCCACTTGAGGCGAGACTGCAATCATTTGATCTTGTTATCATCCCGAGTCTTAATGAGGGAAATTTTCCTGATATAACGCGCGATTGGCCACTCATCGATTCCTCTCTAGCCGCACAGTTTAATTTCCCTAATTATCAGGAGCCTTTAGGCTTTGGAGCTCATGACTTTAAAAGCTTGATTAGTAATAAGAGAATTATATTATCGCGCTCACAATATTCCCAAGGCAAGGAAACTACGGAATCCAGGTTCTTATCCCAACTTAAAGTTGCCACCTCAATTGAACAGGTTAATTATAACTCTACCGAAGACTTGGAAATATTTGAATATACGCCATCTCCGAGGGCTAACCCTAAGCCGCCTCTTTCTGCAAGGCCTAAAAAATTTTCCGTAAGCTCCGTTGAGCGGTTGATATATAATCCGTATGTTTATTATGCAAAATATATTTTAAGCCTTACCCCTTTGGATGAGCTGGATGTAACTTCAATAAAGCGAGATTTCGGTATTCATTTACATAAAGCACTTTCTGAAATTTTTGAACAAACCTTTCCTCTTTCCGCCGAAGAATTTACTAATGACCTACTAAATAAATTTAAAGCCTATGCTGAAAAAAGCGTTTTAAATGATAGTAACACTTTGCAATTTTGGCTTAAGCGTGTTGAGCGGATTGCTCCTTGGCTATATGACTATGAGAAAGATGTTTTACCTAATCTGAAAGGAAGCCTTACTGAAAAAAGAAAAGAGGTTAATTTAAATATAGCAAATACGACTATCTTAATTTCAGCTATTTTTGATAGGGTGATGTTATATAAAGACGGTGGGATCAAAATCATAGATTATAAAACCGGCTACACTCCATCGCAAAAAGAAGTAGACAAAGGCTTATCTCCCCAATTTCCGATTGAAAACCTGATATTGAGAGAAGTAATGAATACCGACAACATATCTCAGGAGTATATTGAACTACGGGGCAAAAAAGACATAGCAAACAGCAAACCGATAACGGTTGATAGCAAAGTCAGTAGAACAGAACTTATTAAGTTAATCACTATGTTTTTAGATCCTAATCAAGGATATTTTACAAGTATTGACTTAGAAAAGAACCAAAGGTTTAAAGAATATCACCATTTGATTAGCTTAAATCTAGAGTAAATAAATATGCAAAACAGATATTACCTAGGAGTTAGTTTTAAACTTCTTAATTTGCTGATTTTTACCACTATCTCCTTAGGGCTGCTCGCGAAAAGCAAAACGTTGAATCCGATTGAAGAATTTTTTATTATTTGCCTTTCCGGCACCTTATTTCTATTACCTTGGGTAGTATTCACCAAAGCAAAGCACCTTAGGGTAAAAAACTATTGGGGCTATATCTTAAGAGCTTTATTTAGCATTATAGGTATGGTTGCCTGGATTGAATCCTTAAAAAGTCTTGGTGCTAATGAAGCAACCTTAATAGCTTATCTTAATCCATTATTTACCTTAGTCCTTGCCTCTCTCCTAGGAGAAGAAAAACTCAAACAAACTGCGCTCTTAGCTGTAGTATTATGCATTCTAATCGTGATTTACACCCTAAAAATTGAAGCTGATAAATTTAATATGTGGGGTATATTCATCGGGTTTTGTTCAGCTTTAGCTTGGTCGTTTTATGAAATAATTTGTAAAAAACAATCTTATTCCGAACATTTTCTAACTCAAGCTTTTTATACCCTTTTATTCGGAATGCTTATAATGATTCCTTATGTGATAAGTAACAACACATTTAGCAAAGTTATTGAACTTGAGATAATAGGAATGTTGGGTATTCTAAGGGTGCTCAACATAATCTGCTTATTTTTAGCTTATAAATTTGCCCCTATTAATATTTTAGCACCGTTCGGTTATTTTAGATTAGTATTTATGGCAGTAGGCAGCTTCCTCGTCTTCCATAACACCCCTGCCCTAAGCGTTATATTTGCGGCAATTATAATAATTGCTATTAATATTTATATTTTTAATATACAAAAATTAAGAACAAAATAAACATAAAAAACCTTTATAGTTCTAGTTATTTTTATATTATCTTACAAATGAAAAACACAAAATATATGGGTTGATTTATAGTTTTTAACTATATATAGTGTAATTATAATTAATAACCATAAATACTAATTTAGGGAATTTTATATGTCTTTATTAGATGCAGCTCCAATATTTAAGCCTTTTTCTTATCCTTGGGCATATGATGCTTGGAAGGTACAGCAACAAATCCACTGGTTACCTGAAGAAGTGCCGATGGCAGATGATGTTAAAGATTGGAAAAAGAACCTTACCGAGAGTGAAAGGCATTTACTTACCCAAATTTTCAGATTTTTCACCCAAGCAGATATTGAAGTGAATAACTGCTATATGAAGCATTATGCAAAAGTGTTTAAGCCGACTGAAGTACAAATGATGCTTGCCGCATTCTCTAACATGGAAACTATTCATATTGATGCTTATTCTCACCTCCTGGATACTTTAGGGATGCCTGAGGTAGAATATCAAGCCTTTATGAAATATAAAGAGCTTAAGGATAAGTATGACTATATGCAGCAGTTTAATTCCGACTCTAAGGAAGATATTGCAAAAACTCTAGCAGTATTTGGAGCTTTCACTGAAGGATTGCAGTTGTTTGCCTCGTTTGCAATGCTGCTTAATTTCCAAAGATTCGGGAAAATGAAGGGTATGGGTCAGATTGTAGCATGGAGTGTCAGAGATGAAACTTTGCATACTAATTATATAATTCGTTTATTCAGAACATTTATTAGTGAAAACCAGGAAGTCTATACAGAAAGCTTTAAGCAGTTTTTAGTAGATGCATGTCAGACTATTGTTTCTCATGAAGATGCATTTATTGACCTTGCGTTTGAATTTGACGGTGCCGTGCAAGGTTTAACCGCAAGTGACGTTAAGCGCTATATCAGATATATTGCAGACCGCAGGATTACTCAATTAGGTTTAAATCCGGTTTATCATATAGAACGTAATCCGCTTCCATGGCTGGATGAAATACTGAATGCTCCGGAACATACTAACTTCTTTGAAAACAGGGTTACCGAATATGCGAGAGCTGCCACTAAGGGAACTTGGGATGAAGCCTTTTCAGCAGCATAGGTCTCTTTGATTATATAAGCTTTTTGAGATAATATTTTTAGGAAGCTTATTGTTTATTTAATGCTTGGTTGGATCATTTGAGCAGATTCTTTATAACTTTCGGGCGTTTTATCTTTTGATGTATTATCTTTTACATATTCTTTATTTTCATAAACTTGCTTAATTTCACTTTTTGCTTTTTTACTTATCTCTATTTCAGGAGACCCAGTATTAGCAAAAGTTTGAAATGTTTTACTTAACAATACATCAATAGGTCTAAAAACAGCTGATAATAAAGTTCCTACTGCTATTTTCTCAATAAGTGAGTCAACATGTAAATTAGTACCTAGAGTGTTGTTGATATCGACTTCAGCAGTTTTAGTAGCTCCTTTTAAAGAGCTTTTTATAATATCTTGAAAATTTATATAATCATTTTTATTCATAAATTCGGAAAAAATAAGACTGATACTCACCGTTAACAATGTCCCTACCCTGGCAGGAAGCTCAAGCACATTAAGAAAAACCGCCCCCAGCGTACTTCTAACCGCTGCATTTATTACGGATTGAAAAAGATCTTCCGCATTAGAAATAGATTTACGGCCTAAGTTCCTTTCCAGTTCTTCTTTTCCTATCGTAGAGTTTTCAATAGCATATTCTAATCTTCTTATTTGAGTAAAAACTGCAGCTGAAATGATTGCAGCAGGAATTATAAGGATTGCTACAGGGATTGCCGCTAAAGGAGAAGCAGCAAATAATGACATAACCGCAGCAGAGATAATAGTCATACAAATCATGCTCATTACCGCTTCACCAATGGTAGTAATCATTTGCGCATAAAATTTACCTTCATCGCCGTAAAGATTTACAATATGGTTAGCAAGTGTAGTTGCACCGTAAGAAACTCCCATCGCCCCGATAATCGCGGCAGTTGCAGGCAGAGATAAAAAGCTTAGAGAAAAAAAACCTAAAAACAAAGCATTGTAATATATAGGCCTCTCATCCATTTTATTAACACTGCTACTGATTACATAACTGCAATAATTATAAGTTGAACAAACCCAGCTCTTTGTACCTTTGATCACCTCATAAGGCTGATATAATATTGAAGTAACTCTAGCTAAGGGATATTCTTTCAAATTTAACCTTTAAAATAATCAAAACTTCATATTTTAAATTATAAATATAAATAATTAATAAATGGTTAATTGGTGTTTTATTTATAAAAATACTAACTGTTGTTTTATTCCACTTTTATGTTAAATATTTGTTAGTCAATTATTTATTAAAAGCATGAGTTTGCTTAAAGGTTTTTTAGTACAGTGCGACGTTATTAAAGCGTTAGTTTTAAGAGAGGCACGTACCAGGTTCGGAAACAACTGTTTAGGGTTTCTTTGGGCTTTTATCGAGCCTATAATTTGTATTATTACCTTCTATGGGGTTTTTTATTTTTTAAACCGCTCAACATTCTATGGTTCGAATATAATAAGCTTCATAACCACCGGGTTAATTCCTTTTATGTTATTTAGGCAAATAACCATTGCAGCAATGAATGCCATTGATGCAAACAAAGCCCTTCTATTTTATCCGCAAGTTAAGCTTTTAGATTTAATCATTGCGCGGAGCCTTCTTGAGATCGGCACGATAGTTAGCGTCTTTATTGTGCTTATGCTTTTAAATTGCATATATATAAATAACTTTCAAATTGATAATCCGTTAAATGTTTTAATGGCTCTCTTTACTACCGGCTTTTTTGCAATGAGTTGCGGCTTAATATTTTCCGGACTAAGTATTTATAGTGATACGGTAAAGCGGGTAGTACCCCCTGTTATCAGAGTATTATTTTATATCTCAGGTATATTTTTCAGCATCTCCTCTCTCTCTAATAATTTGAAATCAATACTTTTAATCAATCCTATTTTACATCTGGTTGAGATGCTGAGAAGCGGTTGGTTTATCACCTATGAAAGCAATGAATATAGTTGCCGATATGTGCTTTATATTTCGATATATCTGACTTTTATCGGTTTAGCTTTATTAAATTTTTCTAAGAATAAGCTTGAGCTCACATGATTAAATTAGAAAATATTAGTAAGTCTTATCATACTAAGCATGGTACTAAAATTTTATTTAAGAACCTATTTTTAGATATGCCTCTTCGACAAAACATTGCAATATTAGGCAAAAACGGCGTAGGTAAATCTACATTGCTCAGAATAATAGCTGGTATTGAAGAACCCAACTCAGGCAACATTATAAGAGATGCACGTATATCATGGCCTATAGGCTTTTCAGGCGGCTTTAACGGATCATTAAGCGGAGAGGAAAACTGCTTTTTTGTTTCCCGCATATATGGAGAAGAGATTAAAAGGGTAGCTGAATTTGTTAAAATTTTCTCAGAGCTTGAAGATTATTTTTATATGCCCTTTAAAACTTATTCAGCCGGCATGAAAGCAAGACTCGCTTTCGGGTTGAGTATGGCCTTGGAATTTGATATTTATTTAGTTGATGAAATTACTGCCGTAGGAGATGCTGCATTTCAGAAAAAATGCCGTGATGCTTTTGCGGAAAGAAGAAAGAGATCAAATGTAATTATGGTTTCACATAACTTTGATATTTTAAAAGAATATTGTTCGCTGGTTGCAATTTTAGAAAGCGGAAAAATTACCTTATATGACAACATTGACAAAGCTATAGAAATTTATAAAAAGAGTTTAAATCAAAATGAGTAAGGCAAAAACAATAAAATCGATAATACTAAAAACCGACCAAAGAAGATTAGCGAGGGGAAAAGCTACGCTAATTAAACTCGGGGTTTTTGTACTATTACCTACCTTAACAGCATTTATTTATTATATGTTTATTGCAAGTAACTTTTATGAATCCGAGGCGCAGTTCAAGGTACATACGGGAAGCGGGAAAGCATTAAACAATGATTTGACTGCCGAAGCCTATATTCTTTCAAGAGAGGCGCTTACCAGGTTAGAAAATGATTTTAATTTTATAGCTTCCTATCAATCTAAAAAAGTTGATTTTTTTAATAGAATACCTGAGCATGCCAATTTTGAAGATGCTTATCAGTATTATTTAAAACTGGTTAAAATTTCATTTGACCAAACTTCAGGCATAGCCACCTTAAAAATCAAGGCTCCTACTCCGTATAAAGCTAAAATTTATGCGGATGCATTGCTTAAATATTCAGATGATATAATTCTTAAACTTGCGGATAAATTCCGAAATGAGCAGCTGACTTTTGCTAAGCAGGAATTAAATAATGCGGAAAGTAGGCTGGCAGTCGCCAGAAGCTCTCTTTTGAAGCTTGAAGATTCTGACCACACCCCCCTTAACTCTCAAACTATATCTAATCTTATTCCGGTAAAGATCAGCTTAGAAAAAGAACTGGCACAAACTAAAATTAAATACAATAAGCTTAAAGCTAACCTTAAAACCACTTCTCCTCAGCTGGTCGCCTTACAACATAAAATTAATTACTTAATTTCAAGCATAGAGCAAGAGAATAAGAAAATTGCAGATGCGAAGACTAATAGAGAAAACCCTCCTACACAAAGTTTCTTATTAGAGCAAATTTTAGCTGAAAGAGATTTTGCCGAAGAATCTTATAGGTCTGCTATAAACTTTCTGGAGAACTCAAGGAACGAACTTTTAAGGCAATATCATTATCTTGCAATAATTGTTCCGCCCAACATGCCCTTCTCAGCTATATATCCTAATGTTTTTACCGGCACGCTTACAGTTTTTTCATTAACCCTTGCTTTATTTGGGATATTTAGCTTATTAATAGCAATAATTAGAGAGCATGTAAGGATTTAATTTAAGTAATGAACATCGGCACAACTTCCAAGGGCATATATAACATTCCTCATCTAAAATACTTTTTCCCTCAAGAAGTAAACCTTTTTCTCATTAACCGTTTTAGTCAAACAAGGGCTGATATGGTAGTCGGCTGGGGCAATAAGCCTAGTTCAGTAAATGCAAAAAAATATGCTGTAAAATATAAAGTACCCTATACAAGTTTAGAAGATGGGTTTATCAGGTCACTGGCACCGGCAAAAATTTGCCCCTCTCCCCTTTCAATTATATTTGATGATATCGGCATTTATTATGATGCTTCCAAGCCTTCACAACTAGAAAACTTCATAGCAGCTAATGAAGTTACCGGTTATGATTTAGAGCGTGCTAAAAACTTAATCAGAATAATAAAGCAACATAAAATCAGTAAATATAATCATGCACCGGAAAATTTATCTATTCTTAAAAAGGTAGAAAATTATGTTTTAGTGATTGACCAAACTTATAATGATTTATCGGTTTCAGGTAGTTTAAGTAGTGCAATTACTTTTCAAAATATGTTGGAAGCGGCATTTGATGAAAACCCCGGCACAACTGTTTTAGTTAAAACCCATCCTGAGGTTGTAGCCGGATATAAAAAGGGATACCTCACGGAATTGGCGAAGCAATACCAATGCCAAATTATTTCCGAGGCTATAAACCCTTGGAGCTTACTCTCTTATGCACAAAAAGTTTATACCGTTTCCAGCCAAATGGGTTTTGAAGCCTTAATGGCCGAAAAAACAGTTCGTTGCTTCGGACTACCCTTTTATGCCGGTTGGGGCTTAAGCATAGATGAACAAACTACAAGCAGGAGAAATCAAAAACGGAACTTATATGAGATTTTTATTGCTGCATATTTAAAATATTCCATTTATCTCAACCCTTTTACTTTACAAAAATGCGAGTTGGAAGAAATCCTGCCTATAATTTCTCTATGGAAAGATATCAACCGACAAAATATAGATATAAAAGCTTGCACTCACATATCTAAATGGAAACAAAAAAGTGTAACAAATTTTTTAAAAAGCACTGAAGCTAAGCCTAGGTACTACTCTTCTATAAAGAAAGCTGTAGCGGACAGCAAAACAAATGAGGTTTCAGCTTGGGCTTCTAAGCTCAAGCCGGAGGAAATATTAAACTTTAGAAAACAAGGAGTTAGACTAAACCAAATTGAAGACGGTTTTTTAAGATCAGTCGGCTTAGGAGCAAACCTTATAACCCCTCAATCAATCGTGATAGATAAGAGGGGAATATATTATGATCACCACTCTCCTTCCGACTTAGAATGCATTATTCAAAACACCGATTTTTCTGATGAAATAATTTTACGAGCGAAAAATATTATTAAATCACTAAATGAGCTGGAGATCACCAAATACAATGTTGGTTTCAAAAATACTAAGCCTCTTACTTTACCACCTGATAAGTTAAAAATTTTGGTGGTTGGCCAGGTGGAAAATGATGCCTCAATAAAACTCGGTACAGTAGATATAAAAACTAATCTTGATTTGTTAAAAACGGTCAGAGAAAAAAACCCCCTTTCCTTTATTATATATAAACCGCATCCTGATTGTGTCGCCGGGCAAAGACGAGGCATGATCAGCAATAATACTACAATTCAATATGCTGATTTAATACTTGATGATATTTCAATCATTAAGCTTATTGACGAATGTGATGAAGTGCATACTCTTACCTCTCTTACCGGTTTTGAGGCACTGATCAGAGGAAAGCGTGTAAACTGCTACGGCCTTCCCTTTTACTCCGGGTGGGGCTTAACTAATGATTTATATAAATGCTTAAGAAGAAACCGGCAGGTGACTATTGAGGAATTGGTAGCAGGAACTCTGATTATTTATCCCAGATATTTAGATCCTAAAACAAATCTATGGTGCTCGGTAGAGGTGATTATAGATAGGCTAAATGAAATGAAACAAAAGGGTGTTACATTATCCAAACTAACGCAATTGCGTACACTTTTCGGAAAGCTTAAAAGAATGAGGATATCGGTATGAGAAAGGTACGGAAATTTCTTTTTCTTCAAGGCCCTCACGGCTCATTTTTTAAGCGTCTAGCTCAGGAATTGCAAAAAGAGGGGCATAAAACAATAAGGGTAAATTTTAACGGCGGCGATTGGATAGATTACCCCAAAGGAATAGCTTACAAACATTCTATGAAAATGTGGCCGGAATGGTTATACAACTTTACTCTTCATAATGAAATAACCGATATAGTTTTATATGGAGATTGTCGCCCCCTACATCGTCTGGCTATTTTACGCTTAAAAGGAAGCAATATAAAAATTAATGTATTTGAAGAAGGGTATATTCGCCCCCATTGGATAACTTATGAGCTTGATGGGGTTAATGGTTATTCTCAAATTCAAGAACAGATAAATAAAATAATTGAAGATAGAAGAAATGATCAGCCTTTCGTTGATTCATTTATTCCAATAAAATACAACATGCGTTATATGATGAGATATTGCATACGCTATTATTTGTTTAAATGGTTAGGCGTATTATTTTTTCCTCGTTACAAAAACCATCGTCCAGTTAATTCATTGTATGAAGCAATCATGTGGATTAAGCGCTTTTTTATTTTGAAACTAAAAAGGCGATTTGTGCTTAAGAAAGCTCGCTACCTTACTCAATCAAATACTAAATACTATTTATTTTTAATGCAGCTTTATACAGACTATCAAATCCGTGAGCATAGTCCTTATACTTCAATGAAGCATACTCTGATAGAAACTATTTACTCATTTGCAAAATTTGCGCCCACCTATACTAAATTGGTCATAAAAAATCATCCGCTCGATAGTGGGCAGAAAAATTACGGCAAACTAATAAAAAATATTTGTAATGAGCTAGGCATCAGCGGAAGAATTATATATTTAGACGGCGGCAATCTTCCTGCGTTATTAGAGGGCTCACTTGCCGTAGTTACGGTGAACAGCACGGCAGGCCTACAGGCAATCCATCATAAAAAGCCGTTAAAAGTGCTTGGCACTGCAATTTATAATAGTGAAGAACTTGTCAATAACGCTACCCTTGATGAGTTTTGGAATAATTATAAAAAACCTAATCAACAAGCTTACACAAGGTTTAAAAATTATCTTATGCGAAAAAACCAAATTAACGGTAGCTTCTATGATCCCGAGGGGGTTAACCAATTATTGCAACAAATAGTTAAAAAGCTTTGTAATTAATTGTTATTATAATAAAAGTTTCATATTCTCTTCCTTTACCTTATAATTCTCAAAGATTATAAGCTAGAATATATAAATGCATATTATCAGAAGCAATCCTTTTTGGAGTGAAGATAACGTAATGAACATGCTTTTGCGCCATGATAATTGGAATAATGCCACCCATACCCCGCTTAACTTAAGCTATAAAGTTAATGTACCTCATATAGGACAGCCTATAAAAACGTATAGTGATCTGGAAGCTTTAATGCATATTATGTCGGATATATTTGGTATAGAGATAAGAAGCACGGGGCCTTTGGGTGAGTATGACATCGAGACTAAACAAGGCACATTTTTGACCAGTAATGATTGGAAATACTTTGATATTATAAAAAAAGTAAAAGATAATTCCGCTTACGACACACCTAAGAGTAGTATTAAACTAGCTGAACTCGGAATAACTAAAGACCAAATTAACAGTGCTTTTGAAGGTGTTAAATTTGCGTCCGATATAGATATTGGAAAGTTTTCTTTCATACATGAAAGAATTGAAGCAGCTAAAAATTCAGAGCCTATAGACTCTTATAAATCTTTTTTAAATTCATCACAAGAGTTTGACACCAGTCTTAAAGTTATAAAGTATGTGGTGAGCAATTTATTTAAATTGTGGAAAAGGTATGCGGATATAAATATCCAACCTACTAATAATAACGGGAAAATTAAAATTGATGTAAGACTTTTAAAATCCGAAGACGAGAATAATTATTTCACGGTTTATTCCGGTCCTCAGTATGAGTATACAGAATGGAATAACGGTAAAACCACTTATTTTAGAGGTGAACTAAGCCTAAGCATCAAAGGTCCTGACCTTTCTACTCATTCCATCAGCATGAACGATTTACCTGCCGATGCATTTATTGAATTGCACCACGGCATTGCACATGCATTTCTGGATCACCCGGTTGATAATTTCTGGATCACCCGGTTGATAGCTTGTTATTTAACGGCGGCAGGAAGGATTTTAAATACGGCGGCTGGGAAGATATTGTTATTTCATCATTCACTTATAATCCGTTTAGTCTATGCATGTCTGTGCTCGGTGATATACCATGTATGAAAAATCCTCACTTGGTAAGACCTATAGACAGCTCTCTTATAAAAGAAAACCGGGAGGATTATATTGAAGCGGGTGACGGAAAGAATTTAATTTATTTAAAAGGAAAAGAATTACACCCGATCACCCCGATGCCGCTTGATATAAAAGCAATGCAATATCTTTATACCCCTAATTGCAAAAATTCCGAACAGGAAATTACATATAAATTTGACGGCAACGGCAGTGAATCAATCTTCGGTTTTAAAATCCCGCCGCAAGCAATTTTCACACTTTGGGATTGCAGCAAAAAAAGCATAATAGATGCTTCAAGCGCTAAAGATACTATTAAAATAGATTTAGAACCCGGTGCCGGGCATTTTAACAGCATAGGCAGCGAAACTTTCTTAATCGGTTATGACACATATATTAAAACCGTGCATATGGGAATGAGCGGCGGAACCATCCATACTTCCCTCAGCGGAGGACATAACATATTTTTATATGGTTTAAATAATCAAGTATATCTGGAAAGCTCATATAATAACATTATCCTTCCAAATGAAGAAAGTAATGTATCAATACATAATTTTTTTCAACACTTTACTAATTCACTATATGCTGATAACGGCTCTATATGCGAGGTTATTAATTTAAGTAATATTACCGAAGAGCATGTTTTAACCTTCAGTAACCATACTATCGAATTTATCTAAACAATATGATCGGAACAGTATTTGTTGTAATAGACTAAAAAAGTTAGCAGAGATTATTCACTACTAAACTGTTCCTTCATCACTCTTTCTTCAAACATATTCTGTTTATCAAACAAAATCTTAAGCACCTTATCTTTCCTTTCAGTTATTTCTACCGATCTCACATTTCTAACTTCGGTAGAATCCGCAACCGCGCTCACCGGGCGTTTATCCGCCTCCAATACTTCAAGCCGTACCCGGCTTTTATGAGATAAAAGCGCACCTCTCCACCTTCTCGGCCTAAAAGGACAAATCGGAGTAAGCGCTAAAATATTGGCGTCAAGAGGAATGATCGGTCCATATGCAGCAAAGTTATAAGCACTACTTCCGGCAGGTGTCGCGATTAAAACACCATCAGCAACTAAGCAATCCAGCCTAACTTCGTCGTTTACAAAGATTCTGATCTTTGCAGCTTGGTTAGTTTCCCTGAGCAGCGATACCTCATTAACTGCAAGCGCTGCATGTATTTCACCTTCTAACGTTTCTGCTCTCATCTCTAAAGGATAGAGCCTTGTTTCCACTGCTTTGTCAATATGATCTAATAAGTCCTCAAATACATAATCATTCATCAAAAAGCCGACCGAACCTCTATTCATCCCGTAAATTGGAGTGCTGTGATCCATATATCTATGCAGCGCCTTAAGCATCATGCCGTCACCTCCGATAGTGATCACTAAATCACACTCCTGAGGAGAGACGCTCATAGCATCAATAAAATCATATTTTTTCATGATTTCCTTATAGGCATTTAGCGCTACGATGGAATTAAGATCAGCCATTACTCCGATGCGTTTATATTTACTCATTATATATTGTTTAAAAACCTTGCAATAAGATGTTGTTTAAAAGCTTATTTACCATAAAATGTAAATGCAGGAAACAGTATTAAATAATAATGGCAAACGAAGTAGATGATTTCAAGCTCTGGTTTAGTATGGTTAAGGATGTAAAAAAACTTAATACCAAAGCTAAAGTAGCAACTGAACTGAAGCCTTTTCCTAAACTTGACCCTTACAAGGCTAAATCCTTGCCTCAAATCTTTGCTCCGAAAAATAGTAAGAATTTAATGGATTTAGAGATTAATAATAGCGCCGGAATTGATTATTCAACCAACAGAAAAATTGAGAAAGGTGAATATGCTATAGATGGAACCCTCGATCTTCACGGCAAAACTCAAGAACAGGCTTTTGTTACTTTAATCGGATTTATTGAAGAGGCATATCATGCTCAAAAACGATTATTATTAGTTATAGTCGGTAAGGGTAAACAATCGGAGAACAATCAGGGGTTGCTAAAAGGTTTAGTTCCGCATTGGGTTAACCACCCGAGTCTCAGGCATTTGATAATCGGCATTAAGACCGCAGCTCCTAAGCATGGGGGAGACGGTGCAATTTATATATTATTAAAAAGAATAAGAAATGATTCTAATTACAAGACCAAAAGCGCAAGCAAGGCCAACAAAGCTTAAGCTTAAAAATATGGGTTATAAAGTTATTTGTTATCCTCAACTTAAAATTGAGTTTAATCAAAATATTACTCTACCCGAAGTTGATTTATATAACGGCTTAATTGTTACTAGCCAAAACACCGCTCAAGCTATAAAAGATTACGCTCAACTAAAAGATATTCATGTTCACGTAGTCGGAGAGAAAACCGCTGAAGTTTTAAAAAATTACGGGTTTAAGAATATAGCATCTATCAGCAATGATCATATCGAGTTAATCAGTAAAATTAAAGAAGAGTTGTCGCATTTATCAAAACTTCTTTATCTGCATGGAGACCATGTAGCCGGTGATATAAAAAGAAAGCTAAGGCAAAATTATATTTTTGATAACCTAATAGTTTATAAATCAGTAGAAATCCCTATGTCAAAAAAAATACTTTGCTTTTTAAGAAATAAAATCAGTATGGTACTTTTTTACTCTCCGCGCACTGCCGCCCTATTTGCAAAGAACACCGTTGCTCTAAATTTTTTAAATATAAGCGCGATATGTATTAGCCAAAACACGGCAGATGAGTTATCTTCTCTATACTTTAAAGAGATAAAAATAGCTAAGCTACCGAACGAGAATTCAATGCTGGAATATATTATAAATGAATAAAAAGATATTAGTTATCTGCGGTGCTACCGCTTCCGGCAAATCCGCATATGCAATTGAGCAGGCACTAAAAAGAAATGGTATAATTTTAAATGCCGACTCTATGCAAATATATAAATATATTCCTATACTTACCGCCCAACCGAGCAAAAAAGATTTGAGCATTGTGCCGCATGAATTATATGGCGGGGTTGAAATTGACGCAGAATTTTCGGTAGGCAAATGGCTAAGCCTAGTAGTACCTAGAATAAAAGAAATATTAACAATAGGAAAAACACCGATTTTAGTCGGCGGCACCGGTTTATATCTAAAGTCCCTAATCGAAGGATTTGCAGTTATTCCACAAATCTCTTCGGAAACCAAAGAATACATAGCTGATATCAGAGCTAAACACACAAATTCAGAGCTTCATGCAATGCTTGAGACTAGGGATATTACCTTATACAATAGGCTAAAAACCAATGACACGAAAAGAATATTGCGTGGGCTTGAAGTTTACCATGAAACCAAAAAACCCCTTTCGGAATGGCAAATAAGTAACCATACCTCTTTCTTTAATAGAAGTTTATTTTCCATAACCCTAATTAACCCTGAACGTCAAGTTATATATAATAACTGCAACCGAAGATTTATTAAAATGCTGGAAAACGGTGCGATTGAAGAGGTTAAATTCATTATGGAAAATTATCCTGATATTAGATACCCTGAAGCAATCGGTCTTAAAGAAATTATATCATACCTCAAAAATGAATGCACGTTAAAGGAGGCAACTGTTAAAGCACAGCAGTTAACCAGAAATTATGCAAAGCGCCAGCTAACTTGGCTTAAACATCAGATGAAGTATGATACTATGATAGAAAGTACCTGATTATCACAACTCGGTAAACAGGCTAGTAAACTCAGAGTTGATTTCCTCAATAGTTGTATTATCATTTGTGCAAAACTTCTCCAGCAGTACAGCATATTCTTTCTGAAATGAAGGTTTACCGGCATAAGCAAATTCCGCATTACGGTACTGATCCAAGTCAATACCCATTTCAATAATACCGAATTTCTTTAAATTCTCATTTATTATTTTCGTTTCTTTATTAAGTATTTCATTGTTAGCATTGTCATAAAACTTTAAGGCCTGAGATTGCAAATCAAATTCATATATTACGTTTTCATCCCCAGCTATTTTAACTGCGAGCTTAAAAAGAAATTCATCTATATTATTTATATATTTCTCAACCAGCTCACCTTCCGGTGTAGTTTTTTCATTACAAGGGTTTTTTAGCTTAACTTTATGATTAGCGTATTCGGTTATATTATTTTTACTTAATGCTTTTATTGCACCGTAAAAATTAGGTGCCTGTTCTTTAAATTGCTCGTATGAAACTAAAGTCATCCCTTGCCTATGCGCTATATAACTATTTAAAACTTATGGTAATGTGTGTAATAATTCTTTGTCAAATATTTTAAAATATAGCTGATTCTAAAAACCCCTTGCCTACATGCTGAAGTGTGTTAAATTTCTTGTATAATATTACTCTATGGAATTTTAATGCCTGCAATTTTCACCCTCATTACCGCTGCACCCGTAGATCGTGTCATATCTTCGGTAGATAAGGTTGCTAATCAAACCGTACATGCTGCTCCAAAATTTTCATTTTTAGGGCTTTTTTTTCAAGCTGATTTTGTTGTTCAAACAGTAATGGTGCTATTGTTACTCGCTTCAGTGTGGAGCTGGGCTATTATTTTTAATAAAACAATCTCATTAAAAGCTATTAAATTTAGGATGAACCGTTTTGAAAATGAGTTTTGGTCGGGTGCATCTTTGGATAAACTTTTCAGGCAAGTTAAAAATAAGCAGGATCACCCGCTTGCTATTATATTTTCAGCTGCTATTGATGAATGGAATACCAGAAACGCTAAGAACATCGGTTCTGATTCAAGCCTAAGAGCTAGCGCCAAAGAAAGGATACATCAGGCGATGCAAGTTGCCGCCAACAAAGCTTTAGATAATATTGAAAAAAACTTAAACTTCCTAGCTACAGTCGGCTCAAGTGCACCGTTTATCGGCCTGTTCGGCACCGTGTGGGGGATCATGGTAAGCTTCCAATCAATTGCAGTTTCAAAGAATACCAGCTTAGCAGTTGTTGCCCCCGGAATTGCCGAAGCATTGCTTGCAACCGCTTTAGGGCTCGCTGCCGCTATACCAGCGGTAATTTTTTATAATAAATTTGCTTCGGAAGTAAACAGAATTTCAAACAAGGTTGATGCTTTCTCAATGGAATTAAGCTCAATGATTTCAAGAGAATTGGATAATCAATAATATGGCTGCAAATCTTTTCCGAAACACCTCAACCCGTACAAGGCGCGTGCTAAACAGCGAGATAAACGTTACGCCTTTCGTTGATGTTATGCTGGTACTGCTGGTGATATTTATGGTTACTTCACCAATGCTTGTCGCAGGAGTAAACGTTGACCTTCCGAAAACTAAATCTTCCCCGCTTTCCGGCCAGGATGAGCCACTTGCAATCACAATTGATAAGAAGGGAAACATTTATTTACAAGAAAATAAAATAAATATTGAGGAGCTGCCTAAGAAATTGGAAGCAGTGCTCGGTGAAAAAAAGGATACCAGAATATTTGTGCGTGGAGATCAAAGTGCAAATTATGGTAAGGTAGTGGTAGTTTTCAGTTCATTAAAAGAAGCCGGGTTTAATAACGTTGCGCTTGTAACCCAAGCACACTCCACCCCTTAGAAGAGAGTATTTTTAGATGGACAAGGGTTTAGTAGCTTCAGTAGTATTTCATATTGCAATACTATGTTTATTTATATTTGTCCTGCCTTTTAGCTACCATAAAGCCGATCTCGATTATGCAATTGTGGTTGATATGGTAGATATCTCTGAAATCACCAATATTAAAGTCAATAACTCTCAAAAAAATAAGCCTAAAGAAGTTGAACAAACAAGAAATATCCCGAAAGCCAAACAGGAAAAAAAGATAGAAAAGGTTGAGCCTGAAGCAAAAGAGGAGCCTGTAAAGAAAGCTGAAGATGCAAAGGCTGAAACTTTACCTGAAAAGAAAAAACTGCCTGAAAAGCTTAAGAAAGAAGATCAAAAAAAACTTGAGAAGGAAAAAAAGAAGAGAGACGAGCAAAAGAAGAAGCATGATGATGATCTTTTTGCAAAATCAATATTAAATACTTTGGAGGAGTCTTCCGAAGCTGAAAAAGAAGATAAAAAGAAGCCCGATAAGAAGGAGACTAAAACAAAACCTTTAAAAGGTGAAACAAATAAAGAATATAATTCATCACTCCCCCTCTCGCTTAGCGAGAAAGATTTTATTCGTTCACAAGTTGAAAAGCACTGGAATACAACAGCTTTCAGCGGTGCTGATAGTTTAGGTATGCAAGTAACTCTCCATATTAAACTTGATAGGGAAGGAAACGTAGTTGAAGTTAGACCGGTTAAAAAACTTTTTAATAATAATCCTAAATATGAAGCTTTTGTTGAAAGCACAATAAGAGCTGTAAAAATGGCTTCCCCAATTCAAAATTTACCTATTGAAAAGTTTAAAACCTGGGAAGAGATGAAATATAACTTCGATTCTAGCGGAATGATTTATTAATCTTCTCCTCTGCCTCAAAGAGAGCTTAAACCCCCTTGGCACACTTAGAAACCATTGAAAACTAAAGAAGTGAGATAATATTATAAAGATATTAATATTGAATCAAAGTTCCATAGCTTAAGTTAGGATAATTCCAGTACTTATAAGCTACGGCCGATTAAGTTGAATATCCTACATATAGAGATCATAGTTGAACTATAAAAAATTAACTAAGTAGTTTGCGTATAAATGACTATGTCATTTAAAAGCGTACGCGCCATAAATGGCGGCTAAGACGCCTGCTTCTTACTATTCTTATTATCTGATTTCTCAGTTGTAGGCTATATAGTCATATTAAGCTTAACTTATTATATATTTTTATAAATTAAACAGGGTTAAAGAGATCATATAAAGCTGCTTAAGAAACAGCTGAAAGATCAGTTTCAACAGGTATAAAATAATGTACTTTGCTCAACTCTTCATTACCGTTTATAAATTCATTTACCTCAATTGTATCATTCGGACATTCATCATATATCCCGATAGTAGATTGGCTATCAATGCGGATTGTTTCAAGATTCTCATTAGTCGCAACTTCTAACCATTTTTCCTGTGCAATTTTATCCAGGCATAATTTTTTATCTTTAAAATCAAGATAATTAACTTGAATATATCCATCATACTCATCACTTTGAGAGAGAATTTGAACACCGGGATGGACTTTAAGCTTCGGAGATTCTTCCTGTTCCACTGTAGAATTTGCAGAAGAAGTACTATTTTTATATTTGGAAGCTATTATTTCTAAATTGTCTGAATTAAAAATATTTTTAAAAAGAAAATTTACTATGCCATCTGTAAACCCGCTCCAATCGTCAAGATAGCTCGTGTCTACTATTTTAGAGGCAATTAATCCGACATCTATTGCATAGGAAAATTGTTTTTGTATGCCTAACTTATGAACTAAATGAATTTGTAAAGCGAGTTCAGTAATTGGAAGAACTACTTTCCCGATAACTGATAATGCACCAAGCTGAACAAAATGTAAAATAGTAGGTTTTAGTTCATCCATAGTTATTTCATCTTCTTTGGTTTTTAGCTGATCATAATCATAAAACATATTCGTCATCGGATATAAAGAACCTAAGGTTGCAGCATTCTTTAATAACGATAAAAATTCCAGTGCTATAAAACTTTTTACCGGCGCAGAGCCGGGTATATTACGGGAAGAAAATGCGATTAATGAATTTATGGCGGTATCAGTTAAGAAGCTGGTCGTAATATCTGAATACTTATTCATATAGTTACCTTTAAAAATAATTAAAATTAAGAATATGATATGGCTTGCAATTAAAAAGTTGTTTCATATTAATTATAGAGGAACATGTGCTAATCTTTTGTTAAGATAGGGTGGTGTTGTTATGAGATATTAGCCCATAGAGCCATGTATATAGCATTAGCCGTTCTTCAAATTAAAAATTTTAATTTGCAAGTAATTAACTATAACAGCTTATTTTAAGCGTTTCCTTAAGACGGATTCTTTATCCAATTGGTTATATTCCTCTGCTGCATCGGCGGCTATATTACCGATTGACCTGGAACGTATATTTACATATTCGGTTAACTTTGCAAGATCTCTTGTGGTTGTAAGGTTGGACATCGCCCCCTTACTTGTAAATTGGAACTCAATAGGAGTGGGTCTATTTATCGGTATAAATGAGAATCTCACAATACTATTTATTACATTATTATATATATCATATTTAGCAGCAAATGCGCCCCCTACCCGATTGTTCTCAAGCGTGAAGTCCTCAAAACTTGCTATACCGTTATTTATTTTTATTCTGCCTTTCACCTTATCAAATAAGCTTTCTCCGTATTTAGCATAATAATCAAGTCGTTTTAATTTATCATTAATAGGAGTGGCAAGTTCAGGGATATTTACCAACTGCCCAACATCAAAACCCTTAATCCCCACCTTTTTAGCTAATAATTCAACACTGCCTTGCATATTGGATACTAAAGAAGGCATGTTCATTCCGCTACTGCTTACGGAGCCACTTGCGCTTAAATATCCTGACATATTGTTTACTCCGGTAAAACTTTCCATAAGTTTCCCGGGGTTAACATTATATAATGCAAGAGAAAAGCTAACGCTTGGCACAGGAGATAAAACTGCAACATTACCTCTAATGCTCGCTTGGCCGTCAAAAACTTTTGCATTCAGCTTATCAATTATGATAAGGCCATTATTTAACGTGCTTAAAAACTCAACATCACTTGCATTAAATTTGTCATTAATAAATTTGCTTGCTTTCAGTTCTATGCTTCCTTCATGGTTATTAGCACTAAAGAAATTAAATCCGCTAACTATTGCATCCTCTTCTTTTTTATCACTAAAAGTGCTTCTGCTTTCTTTTTCCTGATTTCGGAAATGAAGCACTAAGGTCTCTCGTAGTGAAGCTTGAGAAGGCAAAACATAATTTAAAAATTTAGTATCTAAAGAGTCAAAATTAAAATTTAGATTTATAGTCGGTTTAAATGACGGCAAAGATAAATTTATTCTTCCGTCAAAATCTGCAAATTCAGACTTTGCAGCAATTTTGTTTAAAGCAAGTAGATTAGGAGATATCCCAAGTGAAAAATCAAAATTATTATATTTATATTTATTTAAAGTAAACTCATCCACGGTAATATCAAAATTTACATTCCCGCTAAATTTTCTAAGCCATTTATAATCATCCGTATTTTTAGAATAAACATCACCGGTTTTATCATAATCACTAATGTAAAATTTCGTGACTAGGTCTCTTAGCATTTTATCGAGGTTAAAATAATCACCATCTACTTTATTAAATCTTAGCCCTGTATAAAGGCTAACTTTTTCCTTATCACCATTACGCGCGCTTAAAGAACCCACGAAAAGTAAATTATCTAAAGCTGCCTTTATATCCACCAATTTAAAATTATTAGGAATCAATTCAGCTTGAGATTTAATAATAAACTTTTTGAAGGAATATAATTTATCATTATTCTTATCAATGTTTAACCAACCTAAAAATTTTGGAAAATCATTAGAAACAAATTCCAGATCACCGATAAATTTTGGCCGAATTGTGTTGTTAGTTATTATTCCTTTCAAGTTCAACCCACTACTACCAGGAAGCTTAAACTCAAAAGTATTAAGAGATATATCGCCTGCGAAGGAATCAAAATCAAATATTAAATTTGATATAAACTCCGAATTCACAGTTAAAGAATTGATTTTAAGGTTAAAGAAAAGGTCAATAGTATTAAAAATCTCAGTATTAAAATAGCTCAACAAACCATAAACCATTTCTTGTAGCTTGACTGAAGTTGCAGTATCCTTATTTTCCCACAAGGCAAAATTATCTAAATTAATATTATCCGCGGTAACATTTATATTAGATTCAATATTCGGGTAAAACTCCGTCTTAGAATTTATAATAATATTTTTAATATTATTTGAATTTATAGTTAGTTTTTTAATATTAAGATATTTTTTACTCGCTTCAACCTCGCCTGTTATACTTAAATTTTCTTTACTTAAAAGAGTTTTTATATATTGAGAACTTGAAAAATGTTGGCTAAATTTCTCTACATCAGTAACTTTAGCAGTAATATTCCCGGCAAGTTTGGGTTCTGAAATTAAATTTTCTAATTTACCTGCAAAGCTTATTTCTCCGGTTTTATCATATAATCTTACCATTGCTTGATCAGAAGAACCTTGAGCATCAACAGCATCAAAAGTTGCTGTAAAGTTTAGCGGTTTATGATTGATCTCAAAATTACTCTCAAGTTTAATATTTTTAGAGAACCAACCATCCTTGCTAAGTTTTAAGTTCAACCTCTCTAACACTCCTTTTTCCACCTTATCTTTTGTAGAACTTAAAACATCAATTGATGAATTTGTTATAATAAAACTATTTAAACCTAACTTTTCGTTTAATTTATTTTCTTTAAAATTTTCTAAAATATTAGTTAAATTAAATTCCCCGTTATTTAAGTGCAGCTTTTTAAATTTAGCTTGTTCTAAAGAATTCGGCAGGGATAACATACCTAAATATAAATTCGCTTTTGAAACTTTAGCGAGTAAATCGTCCTGATTAGTAGCAATCTCTACTTTTTCCAGCTCAATGTGGGGAAGCGGGAATAATCTATATCTTATATCCCCATTAATTTTTACTTTTAGATTAAATTGTTCTTTAGAAATTTTTTCAACTACTTCTTTATATTGATTGAAAGCAATAAAATAGGTAGCAAACTCTAAAACTCCTAACACAATAAATATGATAAGCAAAAACTTAATAATTTTACTTGCTAAAGTTTTCAAGATTAACCCCTGGAACGTTGAAATAGTTATTTATACTATTATCTAATATTAAAGCTGCTCAAGAGAATGGTCAACAAAAAACCCTTTTCTACTTATTATAGTTATAGTTCAAAAAAAGCTCTTTTTAAATAAGCTTAAGAATAATAGTTGATTTTATAAAACTACTGCTAACCGGCACAGTCATAAAACATATAGCCTGAATAGCTTTCAATATCATACATCTCCTTCAGCACTATAGGATAGGTAACTGTTTTATATTATTTACCTGCATGCCTATAATTTTCAATTTCAATTCGCTCACACCAATTTCTATTATCATTCTCCCCGGGAAGGTTATATTTTATTGCATCAATTAATGGGCGTTCATAAATATTATTTAACAGTTTACTTTTACCAGGATTTCTTGCTGCTACTATGGAATTTAACGGCGCTTTGCTGATATCTTTTGCTAATTCGTTTGCCAAAGAGGCGGAAATATTTAGCTTATCTTCGGCGTTAAACTCAAATTTTTGGTCTTTGTTAAATTTTTCAATAAGCACACTGCCCAAGGCAGAGTAAGTAATTGCAAGGACTTTAGCTTGGTTTTTTTCATCTAATTTTATACTATGGTCATTTTCTAATGCTTTGAAAGTTTCACTTAATATTTCTTGAATTTGCTTAACTTGGACAGTAATTAAATATTTACTCTCAGCATTCTTAATAATAAGACGCCTAGCATATAAACTTTTAATCACATCTTCTAAACGCTCGGCAATCTCCCTTTCATTAGTCTCAATATTTCTTATGTTAGTATATAAATTATAAAACACATAAGAAGTTAATAATGAGCCGCAAGCAAGTAAATATCTAAATACTATTGAATAATTATTATCAAAAGCTAAAGGATTATAGATTGCAAAGCTGGCTGATGCTGAGCAGAAAATTTTATATATACATTGCGCAACTGTGCCACTATTTAAGTATTTGTGATACAATCCTTGACGAAGTGAAAAGTTTATAGACTGAGAACCAGGCTTAAAATCTTCTAAAAATTTATCATATATTTTACTTTTATTTTTATAGAATTTTTGCGGTACCTTGTAAAATTCTTCCTCATTGCCCCGGCTCTTTGCAGTTACTTCACTAAGCTCTCCCTCCTCATAATCATCCTCGGAGAAATCTATGTTATAGCTTGGTTCTTCGCTTGCCTCATATTTGTGATCCGATAATTCTTCTGCATGTCGTCTCCACTTCTCGCTTATTTCCTCTTCAGCATCTTCTGCGTCGGAATAGCTGCTAATTCCGGACTCCCTTTTTTCACTACTACCTCTTAATTTTTCTTTCGATGATTCCTTCTCTTTACCTTTAGTTTCATGATATTCTTTTGAATTTTCGATAGGGTTTTCATATAATTGATGGGCTTGGTTATCTTTAGTCATAACCTCATCAATAATAATTAAAAAATTTTCAATACTCGGTGTTAACTTCAGCTGTGCATGATTCGGTTTATGTGCGCGAACTAGATTAGATACATAAGATCTTTTATTTATGGTAGAAGCGATGATCTCCGCAAATTCCTTAGCTATTCGGTCACAGTGGTCGTTATCAAAAGCTAATAAGCTTGGATTACCCTGATTTAATAAATATTTATTAAATGCAATCAACATGTTTAAAGTGTATTCAGTAACTCTAAAATCATTCAAGCAATTTATATTCTTTACTCCTTTTAGAATTAAAGCTTTTTCCAATGCTTTTGCAATAGTATCCCCTACTAGCTTATATGGTCGCTTAACTTGGTTTTCTATATCTCTTTCTTCAGTAGCCGAGTATTTATCAAATTCTTGGAAGGTCTGTTTGAACTCGGAATATAGCTTTTTATTTTTTCTACAGTTTACATCGATCGCATATGTATATTGATATATACTATGGCTTAAGGAAGTCGACACGGTAAAAATTAAGTTATTAAGCGCTTGGATCCCTTTATCATATCTCTCATCATCCTCGTCAGTAAAAAGTATAATCCCTTGATTGCCGAATATCTTGGAGAATGATATCGCAGAAATAAATATGCTGATTACTTGTAATGGAATGCTCTGCCAAGAAAAAGTGCCTACCTTTTTAATTAACCTATTTTGCATCCAACTTTTTATGTCATTTAATCCTTTATTTTCCTCACCTGATGTCCCGACCTCTTGAGTAAAATAAGAATTCACAATATCTTTCCATTTGTGCTGCACGGTTTCCTCCCTTTACCTCTTTTTATAAGCTTGTATTTTGCAGGTAAATACGCTCCATCAATATCATATTATGCAGTTTAAAATAATTGCAACAAATTAATTTAGAAAAAATGATTGTTATTCGGAATTGGCTAAAAGCACATCACCGGCAAGATATAAAGAGCCGCAAACTAAAATTCTTGCAGGAGCAGAAGAAGTATTAAGGCAATAAGTAACAGCATCTTTTAACGACTCTGCGGCAAACGAGGAGAATCCTAATTTCTCCGCAGCTGCCGCGATTCTCTCCGGCTTCTCGGCAAGCGGTTCAGATTTTACCTCCACCCCGACTACGCATTCCACTTTATCCTTAAAATGCATTAAAAATGATTCTACATCTCTATTTCTCGTCCGCCCGTTAATTAAGTAAATTGGTTTATCCTTCCACTTTTCCATCATTAACGAAAGCATTTCGGCTCCTCCGTTGTTATGAGCTCCGTCTACCCATAATTCCCAATCTTGAGGCAACATTTTAGCTAATACGCCACTTGTTATATTTTGCAGACGTGCCGGCCATTTAGTTTTAGTGAGCCCATTGATAATGTTTTTGTAAGTAATATCAAACCCTTCCAGATATTGTAAGGCTGCAATTACAGTGCTTGCATTGATTATTTGGTGGTAGCCCTCTAAAGCAGGAAGAGGGAAGTCATACTCTCCGTCTTCATCAATAAAACTAAAGTGGTCTTTCTCCCCTTTAAAGTTCCAGTGCTCACCACAAGCAAACAGCAGGGCATTTAATGCTTCACACCTGTTTTTTATTACCCTATAAGCTTCGTTCGACTGCCAACTGACTATGCAAGGACGATTATTTTTTATAATACCTGCCTTTTCATAAGCTATCTTAGCAATCGTATCACCCAAATATTCCAGATGATCATCAGAAATCGGAGTAATTAAGCTAAGTAGCGGGTTATCAATCACATTAGTAGCATCAAGCCTTCCTCCCATCCCGGTTTCGAGTAGCACAATATCAGCTGAAACTTTTGCAAAAGCTAAAAAAGCAGCAGCCGTGGTACCTTCAAAAAATGTTACCCCTAAATCTCCGGCAGCAATTCTGGTTTCTTCCATTATTTGATATAAATATTCATCGCTGATCTCCTCACCTGCAATAGTTATCCTTTCATTGAACCTAACTAAATGAGGGGAAATATATCTATGCACTTTATAGCCCGCATCTTCTAAAATCGCTTTGAGGTAAGCAATGGTAGAACCTTTACCGTTCGTACCTGCTACATGAACAACAGGAGGAAGATGTTTATGAGGATTACCAAGCTTGTTTAAAAGCTCTCTCACCCTTTCTAAACCTAAGTCTATCGGCTTTTTACCGTAAGGTATCGGCCAATGCGGCATTTTAACCATATAATTTTAAGATAAAAATGATTGTTTCTCATATAAATGCTAGTTATATTATAGGACAAAGTAAGTAGCTATAGAAAACTTTATGCAGCAAAAAAGAATTAAGTTAGGGAATTTTGAAATAGGGAATGATCTTCCGTTTACATTAATTGCCGGCCCTTGCCAAATGGAATCAAGGGATCATGCGATGAAAACTGCAGAGGAAATTTGCAGTATTGGAAAAAGATTAAATATTAACGTGATATATAAAACTTCTTTTGATAAAGCTAATCGCACTTCACTCAGCGCTCAAAGAGGTATAGGATTAGAAAAAGCTTTACCGATATTTGCCGAAATAAAAGACACTTTTGGCTGCCCGGTTATAACTGACGTTCACTCCGAGTTTCAATGCGAGATCCTTTCTCAAGTTATTGACGTACTGCAAATTCCGGCTTTTCTATGCAGACAAACGGATTTATTAATCGCAGCTGGAAACACCGGAAAAGTTATTAACGTTAAAAAAGGGCAGTTTTTGGCTCCTTGGGATATGAAGAACGTTGCAGATAAGATAGCTTCCACGGGCAATGAAAACATTATGCTTTGCGAACGCGGGGCAAGCTTTGGTTATAATAGGTTGGTAAGTGATATGCGTGCACTTCCTATAATGGCAACTACCGGCCACCCGGTTATATTTGATGCCACTCATTCCATACAAGAACCCGGAGGAGCAGGCGCACAAAGCGGCGGACAAAGAGAATTCGTAAAAGTTTTAGCAAGAGCTGCGGTTGCAGTTGGAGTCGCCGGAGTATTCCTAGAAACCCATCCTGATCCTGATAATGCGCCCAGTGACGGGATGTGTATGATTCACTTGCATAAACTTGAGGCAATTCTTAAAGAGCTAATTCAATTTGATAATATTGCAAAACAATATCCGTCCGATTACTGATTATGAGCGAATTTGATAAAAATATCAGGAAAATGATTACTGAGAACCGAAGGGCTTATCATGAATATTTTATCGAAGAGCTTTATGAAGCGGGAATAGTTTTAACCGGCAGTGAAGCTAAATCTTTAAGATGTGGTAAAGCAAGTATTGTTGAGTGCCATATTTCCGAAGAAAAGGGTGAGCTGTTTATCCACGGTTCATATATTCCGGAATATGATAAAGCGAAGTTATATAATCACTACCCGAGAAGGCCGAGAAAGCTATTGCTCCATTCCCGCGAAATAAAAAAATTAACCGGGCTCATTCAGCGAAAAGGGTATACGGTGGTACCGCTCAAATTTTATTTCAATCTTAAAAATAAAGCAAAATTGTTAATTGCAGCTGTAAAGGGCAAGAAACTCCATGATAAAAGGGAAACCATCAAACAAAGAGAATGGGACAGACAAAAAGCCAGGGTTTTGAAAGATAGCGGTAATATTTAAGACTCATTATATTAATTAAAAAAAACAAAATTGTCATCATACATATTATAAAAACTAAATTTCTGATCAATTAAGAATATAATTCTAAAACCTTGAATAATTCTCCCATCTGCTCTTTATCAACTAATCTACCTAATTCGGATTGTATTTTCTTTTTGTCCGCTCCGTTTTTTATTAGCTGCTCTGCGCGGAACTCAATCCCGCACTTTCTTAGAAATTCCCCTTGAGTGCTAAATAGACACTGTAATTCTTCTCTTTTGAATATATTTATAAGTGAGCTAAAATCCACATGAGATGTTAAATCCGAGTTACCAATATTATGAAAAATATCAAGGTAAGCATTATCTTTCATTGCTTGTAATGTGCTTATAAAAGGTGGATTTAGATAACCGTAATCAATTATTAACGCCGCCCCTCCATAATCTTTTAAACAAGTAGTGATTTTATTTGCATATGATTCTCTTACTGGTGAAACTTCTATAATATCCTCTGCTTTGCATTCAATATCCAACTGAATTTCTGCTCCTAAAGGCATTAATATGAATTCATTTTCTTTTAAAGTAACATATATTTCTCTGAAACCATGTCTGACTTTAATAAACTGCTTTATAGGCAAGGCATCAAAAAATTCGTTATTAATAATTATATTATAGCAAGGTTCAAGATTCTCTATATCCTTAAGCCATATAAAATTATAATTATGTCGGGAGAGCTTTTGTCGTTGAATTGATTTTAAGCTTTCGCTGGTTTCTACCATATAAATTTTTTGTATATCCTCACCGAACTCTCCAATGTGCTTAGTACCTCGCAGTAAGTCATCCATAAGAGTTCCTCTGCCCCCGCCGATTTCAACTAGATTAAATTTAGGCTTACCTAAATTAATCCACGCATTAACACACCATATCCCGATTATTTCTCCGAACATCTGACTTATCTCGGGCGCGGTAATAAAATCGCCTTTTTTACCAAAGGGGTCACGCGTATTATAATAATAAGAAATGCATAAGCTCATAAATTGATCAAGCGGAATACCTTGATTCGAATGAATCAGACTCCTTATTCTCTCATTCGGATTCATCGGCTAAGTTCTCCGGCATATATTTTTCTAAAACTTTTTTAACCAGAGGAGCAGTAATTTCTCGCTTTTGCTCTAGAGAAAGCTTATCAATATTTTCAACCAATCTTTTTATATATTCAAAGCTTCGTTCGGTACGAGTAAAAATATACTCCATTACATCTGAGGAAACAATTAGCTGCCGATCAGAAAAATGCCTCATCAATAAAGCTCTTAAAAGCCCATCATCCGGCCTCTTTATAATCACTTTAGCGGTTGCGTTAATTCTCGACTGCAAATCTTTTAAATTATACCTGGGCAAAAACTCTGCCGTTATAAGCAATCTTATTGAATGCTCCTTAGCAAGATTAATTTTATGAAACAGCTGATTTTCATCTCCAAATTGCTCAATATCTTCTAATATCCAAGCTTTAGCTTTAAGATTAAGCTCTTCATCATCATAACTTATAAATTCACCCCCTGCTTCTTTAGCAAATATTTTAGCTAAATGGCTTTTTCCCCCTCCTTCAGAACCTAGTATAAGCATTCTATATTCAGGCCATGTCTGAAAACTTTTTATAGCCTTATAAGCTTCAAGGTTACAGTAAGAGATAATAAAATTCTCTTCAGTAAATTCTTTTTCATGAATAAATTTAAAGGTAAATTGCATAATCCACCGTCAAATCAACCAAGTGACCATTGCAGGAACATACACCATACCTAAAACCGTTCCGGCCAGCACTGCCGCTGCCGCTTGCTCAGGATGGCACTTATTAAGGGTAGCGAAAACAACCGTATTCGCAGCAGGCGGAACTATAGAGAGCAATATCATAATTTTATATATAAACTCATTGCCTTCAAATATATGCATAACATTTTGATCTAAAGTAATTATCGATAACACAATCATTGGAGCTGCTAAAAATTTTGCCGAAAGAAAACAGGCTAAAAATTTATAATCAATTTTATAAGCCTCAAGGTTAGCAAGCGCAAGCCCGATAATCATCATCCCTAAAACTATATAAGCCCCTCTCAAATGTTGCGCAAAATGACTTACCTCACTAGGCAACTTAAATCCGAGATAATTTAAAGTTAACCCGAGTATAAAAGCATAAATCATAGGTAACCTCATCACCTTATGTAAAGCTTGTTTCTTAGTATACGTTCCTCTGGTAATAATATATGCACCAACCGTATAATCATATAAAGAAAACCCGATATTTCCAAGCATATAAATTCCGACCTGATGCTCATCGAAAAGCATTAATGCTAGAGGAAAACCGAAATATCCGGTATTTCCCGTGCCTGCTGCAAAAGCAATTAAGTTCGCTTTACCGTCCTTCCAAAGTTTACCTGCAAAATATAAATAGATAAAACAAAGAGAAACACAAAGAATCAAACAAATTAGGGGGAGAAACAAATAACAAGGTTGAATTTTAACATTTAGCGCTACGTTAAAAAATACGAGAGGTACAATAAAATAAAATAATATGGAAGCTATAGATTGCCTATCAATCTTAAATAACCTTCCACCGAAATATCCCATTATTATATAAATATACAACGGCCAGATTTTAAGGCAAAAGCTTAAAAAAATCTGCATTAGTTATTACTCTCATACTTCGCAAGCTCAACATGCGCTCGAAGCTCTATCTCATCCAGTAAAGCTTCCAACTCTTTATCCTCAGTTTTAACTCTTTCAAAACTCAATTTAGCTTTAATCTCTTCTAATTTATCTTTGCTGATATTACCGCTTAACAAGCTATCTTTAAATTCTTTAAGCTTAGCAAGTATATCTTCGCCACGAGCAAAGTTTTGCTGCCTGCTTATATCAGGAAGATTAGCTTCCTGTAAAAAAAATAAGCTCGAGACTGCAGTAGTATTTGCGGCTCTCGCCACTTCCTCTTTTTCATCTGCTTCCGAAGCTAAAAGTGTTGAAAATCCTGAGCTTAAGCTAACTTTTTTCTTCTTCTTAAGTTCAGAAGTTTCCTTCGGTTTATTAATTTTAAAAACTTCCATAATACTTTTACAACACAAGCTTTTATTGTTAACATTTATATAGAACATTTTAATCGCTTATGCTACAAACAAAACATTAGAATAACCAAAAATAAGTGAGATATGCCTAAGCTAACTATTGACGGCAAAGAAATTGTTGTTGAGGAAGGAACCACCGTAATTCAAGCATGCGAAACACTGGGGATTGAAATACCGAGGTTTTGTTACCATGAAAGGCTTGCAATTGCCGGTAATTGCAGGATGTGTTTGGTTGAGATGGAAAAATCTCCGAAACCTGTTGCAAGTTGTGCACAGCCTGCACTTGAAGGTATGGTGATTAAAACCGATACTCCAATGGTTAAAAAAGCTCGTGAAGGAGTAATGGAATTCTTACTTATCAACCACCCGCTCGATTGTCCGATTTGTGATCAAGGCGGCGAGTGCGATCTTCAAGACCAGGCATTTTTTTACGGGAGGGGTAAAAACCGTTATACCGAAGAGAAGAGAGCAGTAAAAGATAAATATATGGGACCTCTGGTTGCAACACATATGACCAGATGTATTCACTGCACACGGTGCGTTAGGTTTTTGGAAGATGTCGCCGGCACTCCGGAACTGGGCGCAATCGGTAGAGGCGAAGAAATGGAAGTAACCACTTATATTGAAAAATCCTTAAGTTCAGAGTTATCGGGAAATATAATCGACCTTTGCCCGGTTGGAGCGTTGACCTCTAAACCTTATGCCTTTAAAGCAAGGAATTGGGAACTTAAAAAAACTGAGACCATAGATGTTTTAGATGCAGTCGGTTCAAATATTAGGGCAGATAGTCGCGGCCGTGAAATAATGCGTATACTTCCAAGAATTAATGATGATATAAATGAAGAATGGATTTCAGATAAAACCAGGTTTTCTTATGACGGATTAAAGTATCAACGCCTTGATACCCCTATGGTAAAGAAAGGAGATTTATTGGAAGCCGTTTCATGGGAAGAAGCTTTAAGCACTTTAGCAGATAAAATAACAAAATCTTCCGCTGAAAAGATCGGGGCTATTGCCGGGGACTTAACTGATGTTGAAACCATGTTAGTTACTAAAGAGATGCTGCAAAAACTCGGCAGCGCTAATTTTGATTGCAGGCAAGACGGTAGCCAAGTTGATAATAAATATAGATCGCTTTACACATTTAATACCACAATAGCGGGGATAGAGCAAGCTGACATTTGTTTAATCATCGGCTCAAACCCAAGGCATGAAGCAGCTATTCTTAATGCACGAATCAGAAAAGCACATCTATATAACAATTTAAAAGTCGCAGTTATCGGTGAAAAAGTTGATTTAACTTATCCTTATAGATACTTAGGAAATAATGCATGGATATTAAAGCAAATTGCCGATGGGGATCACCCTTATTGCAGCATACTGAATAGTGCAAAAAATCCGATGATAATAATCGGTTCGCAAGTGTTATGCAGAGATGATTTCGAAGCTACGCTTTATCAAGTTAAACGCATCGTTAATGAATATAAAGTAATAAGAGATGATTGGAACGGCTTTAATGTGTTGCAAAGAGCGGCATCTCGAGTCGGCGGACTTGATATCGGCTTCATTCCTGGCAAAAGCGGCAAATCCGTTAACCGAATGGTTACGGAAAAAATGGATGTTTTATTTCTCCTGGGAGCTGACGAAATAAATTTTTCTAAACTTCATCTTGATACTTTTGTAGTTTATATTGGTCATCACGGAGATAAAGGAGCTCATAGAGCTGATATTATTCTACCGGGTGCGACCTATACTGAAAAAGAGGCCACTTATGTTAACCTTGAAGGTAGGCCTCAGCGAACTAATCTGGTTGTTTACCCCCCCAATGAAGCGAAAGAGGACTGGGTAATTATAAGCGATATTATCAGAAGTTTAAGACTTGATCTTGATTACTCTAATGTTAAGCAGGTCAGAAATAAGATGTCGGAAGTTGCAAAAATATTTGAACAGATGAACAGAATTAAAGTATCTAATGAGTTTCCTGAAAAGGGCGGGAAGTTTAAAGATTTCTTATCTGATAACTTTACAAATCCTTTTGAAAATTATTACATGACCGACCCGATTTCGAGAAACTCCAGGACTATGGCATTATGTACTAAGGAAATCACAGGATCTGCTGATCAAAAAGTTGCTTAAGGTTTTTTAGTTACAACTCTTTTATAGCTTTAATGTTTTTAATGAAGAAGTAAATATTGCAATAACTACATAAGCTTGTCATTATTATTAATATATGTTTTATTAAATCAGATAAGTCTAAACAATATAAGGAAATATAATGAGTAAAATTCTAGTTTTATATTACAGCATGTACGGGCATGTGAAAACTTTAGCGGAATCTGTTTGCGAAGGAGCAAGATCAGTCCCGGGTACTGAAGTTGTATTAAAAAGAGTTCCTGAACTTATGGCTGAGGAGCATTTTAAGCAAGCAGGCGGAAGGGAAGATAATACTCCGATTGCCGACCCCAATGAATTAACCGTTTATGATGCAATAATCTTCGGCTCACCTACCAGATTCGGCAATATGACTTCTCAAATGCGTAATTTTCTTGATCGTACGGGCGGAATTTGGGCGAAAGGAGGCCTGGTAGGAAAATTAGGCAGTGTATTTACTTCAACAGGCACCGGTGGTGGTAATGAGACCACTATTACTTCCTTTCACAGCACGTTATTGCACCACGGTATGATAATTGTAGGATTACCCTACAGCTGCCCTGACCTTGTAGACATGGAACATAAAATCGGCGGCAGCCCTTACGGTGCTTCTACTCTTGCAGGCCCTGACGGTTCTCGCACTCCACACCAAAAGGAACTTAATATGGCTAAGTTTCAAGGTAAACATGTAGCAGAAATTACGGCAAAGTTAGTTAAGTAGTATTAAGTTGAATATCCTACATACCTGGAGCATAGTTGAACTATAAAAAATTAAACTAAGTTTGCGTATAAATGACTATGCCATTTATACGCAAACTCATTTTAATTCTTAACGTATTGACTCTACTTTAAATACATATGCGATTTAATTGATTCACCATAAATAGTTTTAAATTATTTCCCTTATATTTAATACTTTAATCACTTTATTTATCTAAATCAAAAAGCTTAGTTTTTATAAGCAGCATTATACTAGTCAGAGAAACGGTTAAGCTAAAAACCATGATAAAAGCAGTGCTCTTAAAGCTGCCCTGATGAAAATATCCTGCAACTTCTAAGCCTATCGCCGTAAAAATAAGCCTTGATGAAAGAATTACAGCTGCAATTTTTCCTTTATTCTTTTCCATTATTTCAAGTGCCTCATAATATAATATATTAATCGGCAAAACTACACCCATAGAAAGAAGCACAAGAGCACCTGTTATAGCAATCGGGTTCTTACTCTCGATGATCCCTAAAAATAAGATAAATATTGCACTAAGCGCGCAGAGAAATATACCGGTTAAAAACATCCGTTTTCTGCTGATTATTTTTAAAGCATAGCTACTTGATATGCTAACCGTAGAAAAAGCTACCGCCATAGCTCCTTGATAGAAACCAAATTTTTCTAAGCTCATTTTAAAATCCGTCATATAAAGTATCGGAGATATACCTATAAAAATCCAATAAGGACAGGAAAGAAAACAAAATGAAACGGTAAAAGCAATCACCTTTCCGGAACGTAAAACCGGCAAATAGGAAACAAATAATTCAAGGTTCCTGCTTTTTAATTCTCTATCATGCTGCTCCTTAATAAATAAACAAAGCATTATAAGGCATATTATTCCGAAAATTAATAGAACAATAAAGTTGCCTTTCCAACTATAATACAAATTAACATAGCTGCCAAGAATAGGCGCAAAGGCCATAGCTAAGGTCACAACTCCGTTTAAAATTGAAATAACATTTAGTTGATCTTTTCTTCCATATATATCGGAAACTAAGACATAAGTCAGAATTGCTGGAGCAGCTATCCCTGCTCCTTGTAGAAACCTACCCAATATAATAATATAAAATTGTTCGGCTATAACACATAATATGCTGCCTAAAATAAAAACAACCAACCCCCAAATCATCACCACTTTTCTGCCGTAACGATCTCCGAGAGAACCTACCGCCAGTGAACTAATACAATATGCAATAAGATTAGCACTTAGGGTCAGCTCAACCATAAACGGAGTAAGCTGAAACTGTTTGCTGATTTGAGGAAAACTCGGCACGAACAGATCAACTTCCGCCCCTGCTAAAATACACAAAAGTATGATAGTTATAAAGCCGGAAGAAACTTTCATAAATTTAAGCCTTCTCCCCACCAAGCCTAGCTATAATCTTATCTCTACCGATTAAAGGTAATATGTATTTCAGCTCAGGGCCATGCTCCATTCCGGTGATTGCTTTTCTAAGCGGCATAAATAAATTCTTACCACTTTTTCCGGTTTTTTCTTTAATTTTAGAAATCCATTCATCCCAAGTATTTATAGTAACTTCCTCTTCAGGCAAAAGCTCAGCTGCTGATGCGACAAAATCTTTATCTTCAATAGTAGGCATTATATTTTCTCTACAAATTTTACTCCATAGCTCAACTTCTTTTATAGTATTTATATTGGGCTTTACTGCTTCCCAGAAACTTTCATCAACTTCGCCGATATTTAGTCCATTTAGCCTTTCCTTAACTTCGGAATATTTTAAGTTATGAACTAGTTTGGTATTTAATCTCTCCAGTTCTGAAATATCATAGTTTACCGGGGATTTACTAAACTTTTTAATTGAAAAGTCTTTAATTAATTCTTCTAATGAGCTTTTAATCTCAATCGGATCAGAAGTTCCGATTTTAGCTAAAAAACTATTAATAGCCATAGGTTCAATACCGCTTTCCCTCAAAGATCTGATATCAAATCCGCCTATTCTTTTAGAAATTTCACCTGATTTTGAATTAAGCAATGAAAGATGGGCAAAATTCGGCGGGGTAGCTCCCAGAGCTTTAAATATTTGGATATGTATTGCACTATTGGTAACATGGTCTTCACCTCTTATGATATCAGTAATACCGAATTCGATATCATCCCAAACGGTCGCAATAGTATAAGTCATGGAACCGTCAGCTCTAATTAGCACCGGATCACTTATATTAGTGGCTTTAAAATGCAAATTCCCTCTTACACCGTCATCCCAAATAATATCTTCCTTATCAATTAAAAACCTCCAATGCGGCTTAATCCCCTGCTCTTCAAGCTCCCTTTTCTTTTCATCGGAAAGCTTTAAAGAAGCTCTGTCATAGATAGGAGGAAGATTACGGTTAAGCATAATCTTTTTTTTCATCTCAAGCTCTTCTTTAGTCTCATAGCATGGGTAAAGCCTGCCTTCTTTTATCAGCCTTTCTTTAACCGCTTCATATTTCTCTACCCTATTTGATTGAAACTCTATCCTATCCCAATCTAAACCGAGCCATTTTAAATCATCTTTTATAGCATCCGTATACTCATCTTTCGAACGCTCAATATCAGTATCATCTATTCTTAAAATAAACTTTCCACCCATGCTTCGGGCAAAAAGCCATGATACAATTGCGGTTCTTACATTACCGACATGTAAATATCCGGTTGGGCTTGGGGCAAATCTTGTTATAACACTCATATAATCAACTTATTGTTTAGTTCTAAAACATGCTCGCTAGTATTTTCTTTATACCGATTCAAATCAAGTAGTTTTTTCGCTTTTTAGTAGATTGTTATCTATTAAAACATTATTTTCACCATCTCTACTGTGATATATTTTTATAATATCGCTTAAAGAAGCTTTACTTAAAGCCTCTTCAACCGATGCGGCTTCTACAACTTCAGTTTTATTATCTTTGTTAAATAAAATATATTTATTTTTATCATCACTTAAATTAAACATCTTTTCGGTTAAAGTATTATCAAAACCTTCCGGTTTGACTTCAGTATTTTCCCATAATTTTTCAAAACCTTTATTTTCCATACTTAACACCTTTTTGTTCTATTAATTTCAGTATATAAGTAAAATTTACTTCCGGGAATATTTCAGTTGTTGTATAAGGTTATTAAAATTTAAGAAATAACCAGGCATCTTTCAATATTGGCTAAATCTTTAGCAATATTTTCAACCTTGTAACCTTGTGATTCAAAAATTTTCTTTACACCTAAAGCTTGATCTATTCCTATTTCAAAGAAAGCCCTACCGCTTTGCTTAAGATAATCTCTCATCTTATCGGCGATTATTTTATAGCATGTATAACCGTCTGCAAAATCAGTTAGCGCAATTTGCGGTTCAAAATCCTTTACCTCATTAGCAAGTTCCTTCAATTCATTTATAGAAATATAAGGAGGATTGCATACAATAATATCATATGTGCGTTTAGGCACCTCGCTAAACCAGTCGCTCTTTATAAAAGCAATCCTATTATCCACTATATTTTTTACTGCATTTTGCTTAGCAATTTTAAGAGCAGCAGGAGATATATCAACCGCAGTTATTTTTGCATTTGAAAATATAGCTGCAAGAGTAACGCTTAAGCACCCGCTTCCCGTGCCAAGATCTAAAATATTAAGCTCAGCTTCTTTATCGGAAAAATATTTAATCACTTGTTCAATAATGGTTTCCGTATCATTCCTTGGAGTCAGTACCGAAGAATCAACTATAAATTCATAATCCCAAAATTCTTTTTTACCTAGTATTTGAGATATTGGTTCATTTTGTATTCTTCTTTCTATTAAGTTGAAAAATTCTTTTTCTATATTTTCATCAACTTCACTATCCGACAGTGCAAGTAACCTTTCCCTGCTATTTTGGCATACCAGCTTAGCTAATAACAACTCTGCCTCTAAGGCAAATACCTCAATCCCATGATCACGCAAAATCACTTTACCTCTTTTTAATATCTCAAAAATTTTATACTTCACTTTTTAATTATCTCTTTTTCGGTTACTATATAATGAAGCTTTTGATCATGGTCTTCAAGAGGAATGTTTTTCACTTCTTGGAAAGAATACCCTATTCCTACCCTTATAGCATTAGGAATTTTATAAATGTTCTATCATAATAACCACCTCCGTATCCAATTCTGTTCATATTTCTGTCAAATCCGAGTAACGGCGTTATTATTATATCCGGTATAAGTTCCTCACCCGCTGCTTTCGGCTCAAATATTCCATAATCATTTTTTTCAAGCAAGTCATCCTTCATCCATTTAATAAACTTTAAGTAGCTGTTTTTTTGCGTTATTCTCGGTAACACTACTTTATAACCCGTACTCATAGCTTTAAATAATATCGGCAATATATTAACTTCATCCGATTTCGGGTGGAAGCCGGCAATTGTTTTTATATTAAAACTTTCTATTAAGCTAAAAAGATTATTTTCAAAACGAATAAAATCATATTCTATACATTCAAGCTTTATCTTCTTCTTCAGTTGTTTAAGCTCTATTCTTAATTTATTTTTCATTCACTTCTAATTAAACTTTTATATTAATATATATATGATAGTATGAAATATAGATAATTTTTTAATTATATCGCCAAACAATGAGAGTGCTTTTAATTGAGGACGACCACGACACTGCCAAAATAATAGAACTTGCTTTAGCGGCAGAGGGCATTGTGTGCGATATTACCGACCTGGGTGACGACGGAAAAGACGCAAGTAAGTATAATGAATATGATTTAGTCATCTTAGATCTTATGTTACCTGATATGAGTGGTTATGATGTACTTAAAAGTATACGCGATTATAATTTAAATGTACCGGTTTTAATTTTATCAGGATTAGGTGATTCGGAAGAAAAAGTTAAAGGATTGGTTTGCGGTGCTGATGATTACCTTACCAAGCCATTTGATAAACGCGAACTTATTGCTCGCTTAAAAGCTATCATAAGAAGGTCTAAGGGGCATGCGAAATCGGTTATAAAAATAGATAATTTAGTAATTAATTTAAATACTCATACTACAATGATTGATAACAAACCTGTTCATTTAACCAGTAAAGAACAGAGTGTTTTAGAGCTAATGGCTTTAAAAAAAGGCGCAGTAATTTCGAAAGAAAACTTTTTAAGCCATCTATATAACGGCATGGATGAACCGGAACTAAAGATCATAGATGTATTCGTGTGTAAAATGCGTAAAAAATTATATGATATATCGGGCGGTATAAATTATATAGAAACTATCTGGGGACGAGGATATGCATTGAAAGATCCTGATGAAATACCGGAAAGTCAAAGAATAATCGGAGACGGGCGCCTATTTAATGTAGTGTAATTATAACTAGTAATTAATATCTTCATTTTCCGAAAGTAACTTAGCTAGGTTTAATACGTGCTCTCTTGCTTGTTTAGAAGAAATATTTTTAAAATATTTTACCATCTCTTTTATTTCATTACCTAGGGACTCATTAATATTTTCTGCTACTTCATATTGATTGCTTGCAGAATCTAAGGTCATATATTCATTTTTATCAGACTTAAAGATATAAACTTCTTCCGTAGCACCGTTGACTAATGCTTTTAGGCCATCAAAAAAATATTCAATGTTTGTTTTTAAAATCCCTGCAAATTCATAAAGCTTACTACAACTAATTCTATTATAGCCCTTTTCATATTTCTGAATCTGCTGGAACGTTAACTGCACTGCCTCGCCTAGCTTCTCTTGACTCATACCAAGCTCTTGCCTTCTCTTTCTAAGCCTCTGACCAACATGCAAGTCAACCTGGTGTCTATTTTTACTACCCATATATCAATAATATATTACGTAATTACTATCATAAAATTAAAATTATTTATTTCTTGCTAAAAAGTATTATAGTTTCAGTATTAAGATTTTATTTAAATCTCCTTTTTGCGCAAATAAGCAAAAAAGTGAGGATTGCTATCCAAATTGCACTAATGTGATAATATAGTAAGTAAAAAGATGATTGCAATGTTTTTTTTGGAACATTTGTGTTAAGGAAACCTTCATTATTTATTTCAAGCTCGGCTAAAACCCTGCCAAACTGATCAATTACTCCTGTAATACCATGCTTAGCAACTCTTATTAAAGGAGTATTATACTCTATTGCTCTCATTCTGGCCATGGTATAATGTTGGTATGGACCTATGCTATTACCGAACCATGCATCATTAGTAATGTTAAGCATTAATCCGAAATCCTGGCCTTGATAAGCATAGGGAATGTGCGTAAAAATTGATTCATAACATATTAAATTTAAAATCGCGGGTAGGTTTTCGGATATTCTAGTGGTTTTAAACTGTTTTCCGGAATTAAAATCTCCTATACCGTAAGCTACCTTTTCAACAAAGTCAGGAAAATATTTTCTAAGCGGTATATATTCCCCGAATGGAACTAATAATATTTTTTTGTAAACTGATATAACTTTTCCTTGCTTATTTAATGTAACGATAGAATTATAAAGATTCCACTTCCCACTCTCTTTATCAGGTTCCAACCAATCCGCCCCGGTAATTAAAAATCCGTTCTTTGAAATAATTTCCGCAAGCAAAGTTTTAAATGTAGAGCCTTCATGTAAAATATATGGGAAAGAAGCTTCCGGCCAAATGGTAATAGTGTTCTCTTTTAAATCTTTTAAAGAAAGTTTTATCAGCTTTAAAAAATCTCTACTCTGCTTTTCAGGGTCACCCATATGATGTTCAGTTAAATTCGGCTGTACAAGCCTAAGGGTATAATCTTCAATATATTCTACTTTAGCATCCTTTAAACGCATGTACCCGAAGCTAGATATAGCTAAATAGCACATAAATACTGCTAAAATATATTTTATATTTCTTGAATAAACACACGTTCCAAGTGCGCATACGACGAAACTTAGCCCATAAACACCAACCACGGATGCAAACTGTGAAACATTTTCAAGCGAAAGCACAGTATAGCCTAATAAGTTCCAAGGAAAGGGAAAGATTAGAAAGCTTCTTAAAAACTCAAAAATTACCCATAGTGCTGAAAACCCTAAAACATATGCTATCCTATGGTAATTAAAATATTGTGCCGCTATAACCAACAACCCGATAAATAATGCTATAACCAGTGGGATTAAGATTAGCACAAACGGAATCATCCACCAAAAACCGGAGAAATCAGTGAGCAAAGAATACATTATCCAATATAAGCTGCTAAGAAAATGACCATATCCGAATATCACTCCGGCTATAAACTTTTGTTTTAAACCTTTTTTAGAATCCAGATAAAGTAATAAAGAAGTTAAGGAAATAGGGATAATAAAAAACAGGTCAAACGGATGATAAGCAAGAGTAAGCAGCGCTCCTAAAGATAGGAGAAAAACTATTTGTTTAAAAGTAAACTTATTTACAAATTTATAGTTTAAAATTAGAAGAACACATTCACTTACCTTCTTCTTTACCACTTTTCTTCTCCTTATTAGCAGGTGAATCTAAGACATTATTTTCACCTTCTTTAACGTACGTTACTGTATTTGATGTATCAAAATATTTTTCAAATTCTTCTTTAGTATATATTTTATTATTTATATCTTGAGGCGCTGATAATTGAACTTCTTCGTTTTCACTAATTTTATTATCCGATTCCGGGACATTATTCTTGCTTTTTTCTTTGGTTGCCTGCTTACGAAGTTCAAACAATTGAGAAACGGGAACCAGCATCACTTCACTATTATTTAGCTCCCCTATCCATTCATTTATAACTTTAACCGACATAGGATACGCATGAAATTTTCCTAATGCAAATCCTCTGACTTTTGCCATATTTTCTAAACGTAATAGATTACTTTTTACAGCTTCTGCGTCAAGTTCATCATCAATTGTAATATTAATATCAATATAATTTAAATTCAAAGCTTCAGAAAGATCATCTAAACTTTCATTATTAACTTCCCCTCCATATATGTAAGCCAGTTTTTTTTGTTTTAAAAATTCAAGAACCGATAAAATATCATCTTTAGAATCAGTAAAAATTTCTCTCGTACCGGAAATCACCCCTTTAATCTTATCAGATTTAGAAGTAATAAGTTTTAACCTTAATAAATTTTCTTCCACGCTTAAATTATTCATTAAAGCTAAAGAGCCTGCATCATTAGCCGGATACTCTGCAGGATGCATAGGAAGATTAATATAAACTTCATGTCCGGCTGAAACGCCTTTATTTATCCAATTAATAACATCCTGGCTATAAGGCGAAAACCCAAGTGCAATTAGAGCATGCATTTCAATGGCACTTGCAGTCTCTGACCTGGATAGGCCTAAGCCGTCTACCAGAAGAGCAACTTTAGGGCGGATGGCAGCTAAGTCTCCGTTAGTTTCAGGATTATTAAGCAAAGTAGAGTTTATCGGCTGCTTAGTCGCTTTTTGAATTGTGTCCGGTATAATATTGTTATTCGGTTTTTCTGCCTTTACTTCTTCTTTACTATCTTTAGGTGTTTCAGGCGTTAAGGATCTTTGATCCTCTGATTTAATAACCTCCGGCTTCCCTAAAACCGGTGAATTGTTATTTAAACTGGTTAACACCAATTTACCTTGCTCAAATTGATGATTAAGAAATATTTTCTGATTAAAATATATAATAAGAAAGATAGATACTAACGAAGTAATTAATATTACATATAAAGTAATAAGAATTTTTATTCCGTTTAAGTATTGCAAAATTTTAGTTAACATACTTCTATGCTAGTTAGAGAATATTTATTTGGAAATAGTAAATCGCATTAAAAATTTAAGCAAGCAAAAAGGGTGACAATTTATTTTAGGCATAAGCAATTTAGTGGTGCCGAATGTCTGATTTGAACAGACGACCTACCGCTTACAAGGCGGTTGCTCTACCCCTGAGCTAATTCGGCGTAATTTAACGAAATTTTATTTATCATAGTTATATGCTTTTGACCAGCAGTATTTTTGTTTGATAAATTAATTACAGTTATTATTTATTACAAACATATATACTAACTAATGTAAGTTATATAATATTTTAGTGCAATAACTTTAATATACAAAGCATGAAACAAGATTTTTCAGTTAGATATTCTGCTCCCGGTTTCTGTAATAATCCGGAGAGTATCAACTCCCTTAATGCGGAGCAAAAATATAGCTTTGCACTACAAGTTTGCTACTTTATTGAAAACGGATACCTTTACGAGGAAGAAGACCAATTAAAAAATTATTTAAAACAACTTACAATTCATCCCGATTTAGAAATAAGAGTATTAATAGCAAATCGGCTAAAAAATTCCAAACATCTTCCGCATGAAATAGCATTAAAGTTAGCTTTTGATATCAATAAAGTTGCTGCCCCTATTATTGCAGATTCCCCGCAGTTGAATGATTATGATTTAATAACGCTGCTTAATACCTCTAAAGAGATAAGTAAACTTATAGCACTAACAAAAAGGAATAATTTAAGTGAAGAAGTATGCTTTAAAGTCGTTTCCCTAAAAAATTTATCGCTGATTATCAGCATTATACAGAATCCCGGTAGCCAAATCAGCTTTGAACTTTATCGCAACTTACTAAATACCTACTATGATGATCAATCCTTCTTAAGCGCACTTTTAATGCGAAAAAACTTAGATAATAGGTTGTTACAAAAACTTGTTATAGAACTAAAACCGGAAGCAAGGAATATTATCACCAAACATTTCAATCTTTATATTAATAATATTACTAAGATATTTTGTCCGACCGATATTAATTCATTTGAAGATAAACCCACACATAACGAAGAAACAGAGCTAAGAAGAAGAATTGACCAACTTTACTCTCAAAACAGTTTAAATAATGCGATCATTATACACTATCTATGTAAAGGTGACCTATATTCATTCTTATATTCAATAGCTAAACTTTCCGATATACCCTTTAGTCAAATTAGGTTTATAGCCATTAACCGCTTAACAACCAAAGAGTTTGAAAACCTTTATTATTCTTCGGGGTTACCGGTTAATTTTATGGAAGCTATACAAACTATACTAACGGCAATTATTAATGCTTCAAAAGAAGGAGCACGAGTCACTAAAAGCGACTTTCCGTTATTGATAAGCAAATATTTAAAAGAGAATAAAGAAAAATATAAAGTTGAAGGGATAGGTTATTTGCTTAAGCTCATCTTTCTTAAATAGCAATATAATAAAACCGGAAATCTAAATTCGGCTTAAGAGTCGGCAACCTTTTTAGCACTACTGCTTTTAGGCTTTTGTTTAACAACTTTACTCTTTTCCTGTTTTTTAGGTGATTTGGTTTCTTCAATATTCATATATTTTTTGAGTTGCTGAAGCTCCTTATCAGTTTGAAGAGCTATTTTTTTTACCACTTCTAACTCATCCTTAGTAACAAAATCCATTTTTTTAACAAAAGATTCTACATACTGTCTCATATAATCGGAAAGCTCCCTTCTCATGGTGGCTGCCGAGGCAAATGCTGAGCTAGCTAATTTGCTGAAATCTTCGAAAAATTTATTGTCTTTTTTCATAAAACCCCTTAAAAGATAATAACTTACCAATATTATTTTATTTTACTATTATAAATCAATGCTCGCAATCATTTTTCCACAAATTAACCCTGTAGCTTTTTCAATCGGCTTTTTTGATATTAGGTGGTATTCACTTGCCTATATAGCAGGTATTTTTATCGGCTACTACCTATTTATTCATCTTGCCGGAAAATCCGGATATGAAATTTCTAAAAAAGCTCTTGATGATATTATAGTTTATTTTATAGCAGGTATAATGATCGGTGGTAGATTAGGATTTGTATTATTCTATGATTTAGATCGATATCTCACGGAACCGTTTGCAATATTTAAAACTTGGGAAGGCGGCATGTCATTTCATGGAGCACTTATCGGTTTAATTATGGCGATTTACCTTTTATGCCGGAAACATAAGCTTCAGTTACTGCGCCTATTTGATTTATTATGCTGCGTAGTTTCTCCCGGTATTTTTCTGGGAAGAATTGCAAATTTTATTAACGGTGAGCTTTACGGAAGAGTAACCGATGTAGAGTGGGGAATAATATTTCCGCATGCCGGATATTTACCGAGGCACCCGTCACAATTATATGAAGCACTCGGTGAAGGTTTAATATTATTTGCGGTAATGCAGCTGCTATTTCATTTTACCAACCTAAGAAATAAAAAAGGTGCCTTAACCGGTATTTTCCTGATTGGGTATTCTACAATTAGGATGCTCATAGAAAATTTCCGTGAGCCTGATTTCCAGGTAGGATATGTTTTCAATAGCTTAACTTTAGGTCAGCTTTTATGCATGCCGATGCTGATGCTCGGAATATTTTTATTATTCAGAAGAACCCTTATTAAGTAAATATAATGTAAGCAATAATAAATTCTTACTAATTGCCTATTCAATATAAAAAAAATTAGCAAGCTTTGCTGCTATTATAACATTTTTTAAGTTTTTCAACTGAGTAAGTAGCCTGCTTAATGCTTGGAACCACAACTTCATTACAACAATCAAGGATAGTCTGAGAATTAACTAAGCTCATTTGCCTAACAATATTAGTAAATGATTCAAGAGCATTCATATTAACTTTAAATAGATCTTCAAAGTTTTTAGAATCTATAGCATCATTACTGTATCTTTCACATGCCGACCACATATCACCCATAATTAAATTCCAATTGGTGACGTAATTATTAACTATTTGCGCTGAAAATTCACTATTTTGAGTGGCATGGTCAATTCCTTTTATGCATACATTAACCAATTGCTCCGAGTGGTTGCTAATATCTTTAATTATTAACTTTTCTACCTTATTAATCGCTGCTTTATTTATAGTCTCAATCGACTCCTTTATTGTGCTTGCATTTTTATCTGCCTGCTCAGCTATTTTTGCGGTATGAGCAGCATTATCACTATGAGTTTTTCCTTTCTTATTAGGCTTAGCCATTACTTATCCGTGAAAATCTTTATATCATTTTTAATGATAAGTGAAATTTTTAAACAAGTAAAGACAGTAAAAACTTTCCATATTAAGTTTTTGATTTCCAAGGCTTAACAACAACTATTGTATTAGCTAATTTATCATGCGGCCCTTGCTTCTTCTTAGTAAGTGGCATAAATATAAAGCCGATAAAGAAAATATATCCTATAAACCGCAAAATATACTGTTTAAGCGTCGGCGTGTCACCGGTAGTCGCATCAATTATTTGACACCTGGTTATCATTTTACCGGGTGTTGCGCCTTTCCATCTCCAAAATGAAATTATAAATACGGCAAAAAGAGAAATGGATAGTATTTGCAGTATAATAAAGCCTCTTATTAGCTCATTATTCATCAAATAAGAAGCTAAAGCTTTAAAAAACTCGAGTGCTGAAGATATTCCGACTATATTAATACTATAATTTTCAAAACCTTCGTATACTTGGTATGAAGTTTGCCTATTATAAAGAAAATAAGCAGCTAAATTTAAGATAGGGGTAAAAAATATAAATATTATAAAGATATCAACAACCGTAGCTATTAATCTTCTATTCATCGTTGCAAGCCTGAATTGCCGACCGTTTATAAATATTGTATATTGCTCATCTTTTAATTTATTATGTGCACCCAACATAACAACCGGGTTTAGATTGTGTAAAAAATTCTTCATAAGATTTACCTCCCAATAATCTTGGTTCCGTTCATATATTTTTGTAATGCGTGGGGTATATTAATACTTCCATCACTATTTTGGTAATTTTCAAGAATTGCAACTATGGTTCTGCCTACTGCAAGACCTGAGCCGTTTAAGGTATGAACAAAATAGTTTTTTCTACTATCCAGTTCCTTATACCTTGCTTTCATTCTTCTTGCTTGGAAATCTCCGCAGGTTGAACAGCTTGAAATCTCTCTATATTTATTTTGCCCCGGTAGCCACACCTCAAAATCATATGTCTTTTGTGAAGAAAACCCGGTATCTCCTCCGCAAAGCAGCATTATTCGATACGGTAATTCCAATCTCTTTAAAATTTCCTCGGCACAAGTCGTCATTCTCTCATGCTCAGCTTTAGAATCTCTCGGCCTTACAATACTCACCAGCTCAACTTTAGAAAACTGATGCACTCTAATCATCCCTCTGGTATCTTTACCTGCACTTCCTGCTTCAGATCTGAATGACGGAGTATATGCAGTATATCTTAAAGGAAGTTCCTCTTCCTCTAAAATCATTTCTCTGACTAAATTAGTCAATGATACTTCAGCAGTAGGGATTAACCTTAATCCTTCCCTGGTTAAGAAAGAATCCTGATCGAACTTCGGTAGCTGCCCTACCCCGAACATTGCCTCATCTTTCACTAGTAGGGGTGGGGAAACTTCAGTATAACCGAATTCGGATGTATGAATATCAAGCATGAAGTTAGCTAATGCTCTTTCCATTTGGGCTAAATCTTTTTTTAATACGACGAATCTGGAGCCGGACATTTTAGCTGCTGCCTCAAAATCCATCTGGTTTAAGCCTTCCCCAAGCTCATAATGGTGTTTTGGCGTAAAATCAAATTGTTTGATCTCGCCCCACTTTCTGACTTCTTGATTATCATCTTCATCTTTCCCTTCCGGCACATCATCTAATAATGTGTTCGGTAGGTTTATCATCATCTCTTCCAGCTTGCTTTCCAGCTCTTTTATGCTCTCCTCAAGTTGTGGTACCTGTACTTTTAGTTCGTCTGCTTGCTTAAGCAAGCAGCTCACATCACCTCTCTCTGCCTTACCTTTACCTATTTCCTTGGCAAGCTCATTTCTTTTAGTTTGCTTCTCCTGCAAATGCGTTTGCTCTTTCCTTAGCTTTTCATCAAGTGTAATTATATCATTTGAAATATTACTTATACCGCGCTTGAGTAAAGCTTTATCAAACAGCTCAGGGTTTTCTCTAATAAACTTTATATCGTGCATACTTTCTGCTTATACCTTTTCGATTACTTTACATATTACTATAGAAATTTCGTAAAGCAAAAGTAGTGGTATTGCAAGTAAAACTTGGCTGATTACATCAGGAGGAGTCAGAATAGCCGCAACTATAAATATAGCAACTACGGCATATTTTCTCTTATCTGCAAGCCAACTGCCTTTTAAAACTTTAGCTTTTGCCAGAAGTAAGGCTATTACCGGCAACTGAAATGCTATACCAAAGCCAATAATCATCTCTAATGTTAAATCAAGATAATCACTAATCTTCGCTTCTAACATAACTGGCAAATATTCTGTAGAATTAAGATTTTCAAAACTGAGGAAAAACTTCCAAGCCATCGGTATTACAAAATAATATACTGTTGCTGCGCCTAAAAAAAACAGTACGGGGATAAATAGAAGTATAGGAATTAATGTCCATTTTTCTTTCCTGTAAAGCCCGGGCGCGACAAAAAAATAAAGCTGAAATGCAATGAAGGGAAAAGAAAAAATAAACCCGGAATAACATGCAACTTTAAAATAAGTAAAAAATGCTTCGGTTAGATTAGTAAAAATTAGGCGCCTGCCTGCTTTAGGGGAATATATCTCAAGTAACGGCTTAGTTAAAAAACCATAAATTTGTTCCGAAAAATAATAACTGATAAGAGCAAAAAATATAAAAGTAATAACACAAAGAAAAAGCCTGGTTTTAAGCTCAACAAAATGGTAGTTGAAATTATTTTTTTCAAACTCTCTTTCCGACTGCTCAGAATTTTTAATCATCGGCATTGCGCTTTAAATCAGGCATAATCTTAGACAGGTCATAAGTTTTTTGAACATTTCCGTCTAAGTCTAAAATATAATTTACAATATCACTTTCTTCTTCAGCTTCCGACTCGCCTTCTTCCTTAAAAGCTTCATTAAAATAGTTTAGGTAATTTCTATAATATTGTTGAATTTGAGAAGATAGTTTTCTCCATGATTTTACCAGCGTTTTGAGTTCTTTCGGCTTTAATGCCAACAAAGCAACTACTGAAACAACAACCAATTCTCCGAAAGAAAAGCCGAGCATAACTTTTTTTTTATTACTTAAACTACTGTTTAGCATAATATAGACTTGAATTAAAGCGATTCCTGCAATATTTTTATATTAATAATACAAAAAATTTATAAGCATGTCCAATCTAGAGCAAGTAAAAGAAAGGCTGAAAAGCGCATTAAATAAAGTTAATAATAAGCTTATCGAGGCGCAGAAAGCCATTCAAAATCAACATCAATTAGAAACTGAAAATAATGAATTAAAAGCAAACTTGGCTCTTATGCAAAAAGAGATTTCAGAACTCAAACATAAAATAAGGAGCATGGGGATCGAGCAGGAGCAAAAATCTTTGAGTAAACAAGCTGAAATATCTCCTCTGGAAATTAAGACTCCTAGTACCAGGATAAGAAAATCTATTGACGGAAATAAGGTAGATGAAAGCGAAGAGATTAACTCCAAGGTTTCGCTCAATGAATTAAAAGGTTTAGTAGGGAATAAGAAATGGGAATAGTTAATTTAAAATTTCGTAATCATAATATTCAATTTGAATGTGATAATGAGGAAAGAGTAACAACTTTATCTGAAAGACTAAAGGAAAAAATTGAAAGTTTTTCAAATATTAAAGGAGCGACCGATACAAAGTTGATGTTTTTGGTGGCTTTAATGCTTGAAGATGAAGTTGATAATTTGAGCAAAGAACTGGAGCAAACCAAGGTTCAACTTGATGAGGAGTCTGAAAGTAATAACGATATTCTTTGCGACACATTAAATTATGTGGCGGAATACTTAGAAAATATTGCAGAGAGATAATAAAAGTAGTAGAATATGTTTAAGGATAGGCTGAGTGGTTCGTCGATGGGGCTAATTTCCTCCGGGGCCGATAAGTAGCTACATTGGGAGCCGTCCCTGACATTTAACCCGGCGCGGTGATGTTAAATGGCGCCCACCTTAATATAAAGGGCCTGTAGCGGGAAGCTTACCAACGGCCAAGTCAGTTTATCCTTTTACTATAATAATTATGGCTTCCTATAACCTAGAATTTACTCTTTTATTTTCCATTGATTTTACCTTCCGTTAACTCAGCTTTCTTATTTAAGTTTTTAGTAAAATTCCCAATTGATTCCCGTAATCCTTCTTTAGTTACTCCTTGTTCTTTACTCAAATCTTCTGTGAATATAGGGAGTATTATTTTTTTAATCTCTTCAACTGCTTTTTGTAATTGTAAATCTTTTATCTCCATACCTACTAAGTTCTGAAACTTATAAGCATTTTGTTTCACACCAAAAAATTTTTTTAACATGTTAGAGTTATTATCTACAGTATCTTTCTCTATTTGAGTCTGTACTGAATGTATTTTAGTAAGTAATTCCGGTGGGATATTCTCAATAATTTTCTCTACTTGTAAGGCTTGCCGCTCTTCAACTGAATTCAACATTTTAGATACTTTGTGGAGGAAAAAAGATATTTTACTGTTACTATTGCTCATTAGCAACTGGTAGAAAGAGCTATCTTTGTTTATTATCGCTGTAACTCCAGTCTCCTCTACCACACTATGATATTGCTGCTTCAAAGCTTCTATACCTTTATCTATTTCTTTTGTAAGCATATCTTTTTTTAAATCCCGATTACTTAATGCATTTTCATCCTTATAAGCTTGCTTCAGGTCAAGTAATTCACAGCTATCCTTAGATATTTTAGCTAAAATATTTTGAAATTCTTGCCTCATTACTTTCCTTTTTTCCGCTTGCTCCTCAAATAATAAATGGGAAGCAATTTTACTATATAATACATTATGCAAAGCCTCTGTTAAAGCATCAATTTTTTCCGGTTCTATTGAGGTTCCAGGTAATGATTCTTGTAATAATTTTTGTAGTGCTTCCGGTGTAACAAATTCCTCAATATCACTTCTACTCATACTAAGCCCTATAGGTAGGCTTATGTTATAATCAATACTTATATTGGAAGGAATTTGCATTTCTTTAAATTTATTTCTTAATACATTCTCTGTATCTTTATATTCTATATTTATTTTATGTGCTTTCGCCGCTTCAGCCCCTAAATTATCAGCAAAATAATCTATTTGGAAATAGAAGCCGAATGCTTGGTTTAGATCATTAAATTGCTTGATAAGAGCTCGACATTTAATTCCTCTTTCTCGATATCTATCACGTATCTCTCTAGTCTGAGCATCATATTCTTCCCTTTTCATAAAAGTTCATTAATATATTATATATTAATAATCAGTTTATTAAAAAAAGCTTAATATTTGGTTAATCAACTTATTACTTATTATTAAAATCATAATTTAGGTTTTATATAATATGGTAAGAGCTTTATATTTTTACCCCTCTATCAAAGTGAGCTTTACAAAAGATTAGGCCATATGTATTTTACACAAGGCAGCAGCTGCGGATGCAACCTATTGCGAGGCAATTTTAACAGTTCTTCTCTCTATCTACAAAAAAACCGCTTTCAATTTCATCTTTATTAAGCGACATCTTTTTCTGCAAATTTATTTGATATAAAAATATTCTTCTAGGATGTCCGTCATCAAATATGAATTCAGCTATTATTTCTGGCTCAGATTCTAAACCCAATTCTTCCTTCAATTCTCTTTTTGCTGCATCAAGAAGCACTTCTCCGGCGTCAACGTGCCCGCCCCGCCGAAGCACAATAATATCCGGGCAGATATTTTACATTATCCGCCCGCTTTTAAATAAAAACTTTGTCCCCGTCTTTTGCTAAAATATGTACTATTCGATGCGGCAATAAGCCCTTATATACTTACGGGTAGCTCGGTATAAAACTTTACCTAAATGGCTAATTACATCTATTTGCATAACTCAGTATTTTTTTTTATTAACAGGTGTTAAGCTTTTACGGTTAACACCTAATATATTACTAAATCTAAGCAATTAATTCTTCATACCCGTTGGGCATAAAAAATGTATTATTACTAAAGTTTTCACAATAAATATGATACTCAGATAACTCTGCTTCTGCTTTAGGAGTGACATACTTATTATGAAATTCCACTAACCCGCTAAATGAGTCAATTAAATCTTGTTCGATCCCGGCAGCTTTTAATTCAGTATATCTAACAATAAGCTCTGTATGCTTCTCAAAATCATTATCCTGACTAAATTCAGAATATTGGACAGGCTCCCGATTAATATAATCAGCAATCCTTTCAAGAAAATGTATTTGAGTTGAACTTAAACCTAACTCATTTATCATATGCGGTAAAAAGGTTTCCATTGCCCATTTCTCCATTTCCTTTGTAGTTATTTCTTCTCTAAAAAAATTATTACTATAGATACATTGACCTTTTGGAGCAGAATATTCGAAATAAATATCCAATAAACTCTTTACTAAACTATCAGGCAAGACTTCATCTAAAGGAGCATTGTGTTCAAAGTTATAATTAAATAAGGAATTAATTAAGAACAAATCAATTATAGAATTTTGTTTGAAATATTCTGAATAATTTTCAGATAGCACGTAATCTTCCATAAATTGTGTATCGACCTTTAGAATTTCAGCCGCTTTATATATAGGCTTTTTCGCTTGATTTTCATAATCTTTTATACGTTTGTAAAATTCAAACAAAGGAATATACTCAGTAATATTTTCTAATATATAAAATACGTCTTTACTTTTTTCTTGAAAAACTTTTTCTTTATATTGATAAATATTCTCTAATTGAGCACGGTCAAAAGGCAGGGCATCATTTTTAAATAAATGATCATAATAATAGTGCCCTATCTCATGTATTATTACAGAATCAATAGGAAATATAGGATTATCCAAAAACTTTGTATCAATTTTTATAATATTTTGAGCTGAAGAATAGAAAGGAGTTGCCCCATTTTCAAAAATAAATTTAATTGAATCTCCCTTTGCAATTTGCATAGCTAAATATGATAGCATTTCTTTTGATATCGGATCTAAGTTAAATAAATTATTATAAATTTCTTTAAGTTTGGTTTGAGAGACCTCTTCACTATATGTTCTTGATAAAATAAGATCAATTGTATCAGCACAATATTCATTGCCGGATAATTTTAATAACGGTGCTTTACCGTCAAAATGATAATGAGCAAGATCTAAAGTTTCATACCCTTTAAAATTAGAAGCATCTATTTCTTTGAGTTTACAAATCTCCTCGAATTCTTCTTTATTAACTATATAAGAAAGTATTTGCAAATCCTGTATATTTAAAGCTGGCTTAGCTTTAATAAGTAATTTCAGTATATCAGATTTATCTTGTTTAATTTTCTCATAACTAAATTTAAAAGACTCCTCATGTTCTATACCGAAGCTAAGCACTTTTTCTAAATGCCAATCATGAATATCTTTTTTAGCAGCATCAAAATTGCAAATTATCTCTATAGCCTTTACATCTAACGCCTCTATTGCGCTATATATAAATAAATTAAAATCATTACTATTCTTAAGAATATATTCGAGCCCTTGATAATCTTTCTGTCTAATAGCTTCTTCTGCTAACTCATTTTTTACATTTTCTGAAAAATTTTTAAAAATTTGTGCAGGATATTGAGTAAGGTATTCTATATTACTTATAGGTTTTATATTTACAGATAACATAGCATCTCCGCTAATTTAATATATCAAATGAATATATTATTTTAAAATCATATATCAATCATTTTTGTATTAAATAAATGTAAATTACCTAATAATAGGTTATTTAGTGTATTCAACTATCTTTTACCCATAACGTTCGGCAGTTTCTGCCCACCGCCAATCGGAGTTACGGGCGGGGCAAGTTGGCTGAATAATTGGTTAGGGGTGATGCTTTGCACAAACCCTTGCATAGCGGAACATACCTTATAAATTAATAAACCAAAGAAAGGTGAAATCTGGTTTGCCTTTTGCCATAAATCATCTTCAAATTTAAAAAGCCCAAACTCAGTATTATTACTTGCACCCGTACTTCCGCCGGTTCCCATTCCTCTTAAGGTGTTTGCAGTAAAATTCTGCATTGCAACATCATCTGACATTAGAAAAAACCCAAATTAACTTTGCTATTCATACTTTAATTATATATTTATTGTACTACATTATATATGTAACTACAATCTGATCAGTCATGTTTATCGAGCAATCAATTAAAAAAGGTATCGGTATAGTCTCGGAAGCAGCAAGAGCTATGCCTGCGGCACCGGGTATATATAAGATGATTAATATTGAGAGCGAGATTGTATATGTCGGTAAAGCCAAAAATTTACCCAAGCGGGTTATATCTTATACTAAAGTTGAAAACTTGCCAACCCGCCTTAAACGTATGATTGCCTCACTAAGCAGGATTGAATACTTAACCACCAACACCGAAGCCGAAGCATTACTTTTGGAAGCTAACCTTATAAAATCATTAAAACCAAAGTTTAATATTGCTTTAAAAGATGATAAATCTTTCCCCTATATAGTTATAGAAGATAAACATGACTATCCTAGAATTGCTAAATTCCGAGGGACAAAGAAAGAAAATTATACTTATTTCGGACCTTTCGCCCAAGCCAGGAACGTAAATGAAACCATAGTCGAACTGCAAAAACTATTCGGAATCAGGCCATGTACTGATAGTTACTTTGCGTCACGAAAAAGGCCTTGCCTACAGTATCAGATTAAGCGCTGTACAGGTCCTTGCGCTAATAAGATATCCAAAGAAGATTATCAAAAGATAGTAAAGCAGACCAAAGACTTTTTAGCCGGTAAAAATTCAGAGATTCAAACTAAGCTGATCAGTGAAATGGAAATAGCCAGCGAAAAGCTTGATTATGAGAAGGCAGCAGAGCTAAGAGATAGAATAAGGCTACTAAGCCAAACTCAAGCTAAAAATAAATTTAAAACCGATAGCATTTCCGATGCGGATTTAATCGCGCTCCACAGAGATGATACGGGCTGTGCCGTTCAGGTTATGTTTATCAGAAACGGCACTAACTATGGAGATAAAGTGTATTTTCCGATTCATACTGAGGAGCTAAGCGATGGAGAAATCATTGAGCTTTTTATAGGTCAGATATACCAAAAGACTCCTCCCGCAAAAAATATTTTAACAACTACCGAGCTTTCCTCAAGGGAAGCATTGGAACAAGCATTAAAATCCTTATGGGATATAAAAACTAAAATAATTATTGCAAAAAAAGAAGAGCACAAGCACCTAATGGAGATTGTATTACTTAATGCCAAAGAGGCATTAAGTAGAATTAATAAACAAAAAGCAAAACAATTATCTACTCTTGAAAATGTGGCTAAGTTATTTGAGTTACCGAAAACACCGAAACGCATTGAAGTCTATGACAACAGCCACATTCAAGGAACTAATGCTATCGGTTGCATGATTGTAGCAGGCACCGAAGGATTTATGAAAAATCAATATAGAAGATTCTTGATTAAAAGTTTAAACGGAATAGGTGAAGGTGATGATTACCAGATGCTGAGAGAAGTTTTAGAACGAAGATTTAAAAGACTTATGCCTGATAATTATCCTGATTTAATACTAATCGATGGAGGCAAAGGTCATTTGAGCGTTGCAAAAGAGATGTTTGAGAAATTTAATATTAGTGATATAGAATTAGTCTGCATTTCAAAAGGAGCTGATCGAAATGCAGGTAGAGAGTTTTTCCATACACTCGATAAAAAACCTTTTCAGTTGGATAGGAATGATCCTACGCTACATTACTTACAACTGATAAGAGATGAAGTGCATAGATTTGCAATTGAATCCCATCGCAAGCGCCGAATTAAAGATAGTACTAAATCCGGGGTCGATGAAATTCCACAGATCGGCGCAAAACGTAAGAAGCTGCTATTAAGCCACTTTGGTTCTTTAGAAAGATTAAAGGAAGCGAATTTTGAAGATATTACTCGAATAGGAGGTATAAGCAAAAAGATTGCAAAGATAATTTACAACTATTTACACAACGAGCAATAGTTAGTAAACTAGCCTCATAATTAACCAGTCCCCTGCTAGGTTTTATGTTAAAAGAACTACCTAACTTTCTGACCGTTCTGAGAATTCTATTGATTCCCGTGTTGGTATTATCTTTTTATCTGGAAGGTAAGCTTTCTCATTATATAGCAGCTTCTATTTTTATATTTGCAAGTATTACTGATTTCTTTGACGGTTACTTAGCCAGAGTGTTAAAAGCTCAATCTAATTTCGGAAAAATGCTCGACCCTATAGCCGATAAGTTATTAGTTGCCTCAACTCTTATGATGCTGGTTCATTTCGGCCATGCACCTGTAATTCCTACCATCGCTATTTTATGCAGAGAAATATTGGTTTCCGGCTTGAGGGAATATCTTGCCGAATTTAAAGTCAGTATTCCCGTTTCGAAATTAGGTAAAGTTAAAACCGCAGTTCAGATGGCGGCAATCATAATATTGCTGTTAGGTAATAAAGTCTTACCAATACCTTATTTAGACCGTATCGGCGAAATAGCACTATGGGTGGCAGCAGTTTTAACTTTAATTACCGGGTATGCATATTGGAAGGAGAGATTTAAATATATTTAAACCGTTTCCTATTATCACAAGCTTAGGCTTATATTTTTATTATTACTTTCACTATATCTGTCTTGATGAGATTTTGTAATCTCTATACCTAATCCTTTATTTAGTTGATCTTTTACAGCATTTTCTAATTGTTCATTAAAAGCTTCTTCAGGTAAATATATACCGCCGCTAACCAGACCTGCCCCTGTATATTTGCTGGCATCATAAAATATCTTACTTAATCCCGTAGCATTTCCCTTACCCCAACTATTAAATATAACTTCTCCAACAATTTTTTCCGACTTACTACTAAGCTTCAGCTCTCCTTCCTTAGTTTCTATCAGATTTTCAACATTTATAGATTGTCCTGATAATTCTTTTATAACTTCTTTCATCATTAATCTTATGTTATAGCCGTCTACTCCTCGGTTTTCCCCCTCTCCGAAAAGGTTTTGCGTAATTTTATCCGCTATCATATCAGACACTATGATCAACTCTATAACTTTCGGGTTATCAAGATTTCGGTATATCTCGCTTGCAAGCAAGTTTATGTTTTCCTTGTAGTCCGCCACATGATATATATAGTCGGGATCAAGTTCAAAATTAACATCAATCTCTTCATGCTCGAATTTTTGAATCAAGTATTCCCCTAAGCTCTTATTATGAGGCAGCATATTTTTCTTTAAGCCTTCCATCAGGTTTGCTTTTATTACGTCCGATATTGACTTTTCATCCGGTAATTCCGCCTCACTTAAGTCTACATCAGCTAATGAAATACCTCTCAAATCAATACCTGAAAAATCACCGATTAATTTTGCTCCACCTAGATTCAAATCTCCACCGAGCTTTAAAGATTCTACCATCGTCTTTAGGGTAGCTGCATCAATTACCGCGCCTTTAAAGCTGACATTTTCCAGAGTTGTGCCTTTAAAGGAAGTGTTAGTAAATTTACTATCGTTAAAGCTGGTATTAACTATTACCGATTTATCAAATGAGGTGTTAATAAAGTCTCTACCTGATAAGTCTCTGCCGTCAATGAGTATATCATCATATTTAACCTGCTGCTCCGGCTTTTTATCTTCTCCGGTCTGCTCAATTTTATTTTCCATAGCTTGGTCAAATTTTTTTTGTTTTTTAACACCTTCAATAGTATTTTCAATATCGGCCGCAATTTTATCTGCTACTTGGATTGCACCTTCAGCTATATTTACAACTAACTCACCGGCTTTTCTTCCTTTAATTACTTGTGGTATTCTTTCACTTCTTTCAAGTCGTTCAGTGACTAGATCGATAATATTATCTCTATTAACCTCAAACTGAGCTTTTAATTCTTCTCTTATACTCAGGTCATTTTTAATTATCTCACGTAGCACTCTTAAAGCTTTAATACTTTTTCCCTCTCCATAGGCATCAATTATTTCAACCAATTTATCTGAATGATTTAATAAATGCGGAACTAATTCATATAAGCTACCTTTTAATCCATAATCATTGAGTACTTCAACTTTGGGTAATACTTGATCTAATACGCCAACTATTATCTCACTTTTCTCTGCAAAATACTTCCTTACGTTTTCATCATTCTTTGTAATCTCCAGCAAATTCTTGGCAATTGATAAGTATTTTTGCTGATCAGTTATTTTATCGTCTTGATAAATATCTATTATCCCGATCAACTTACCTGAATGATTTAATAAATGTGGAACTAATTCATATAAGTTGCCTTTTAATCCATATTCATTGAGTACTTCAACTTTAGGTAATACTTGATCTAATACGCCAACTATTATCTCACTTTTCTCTGCAAAATACTTCCTTACGTTTTCATCATTCTTTGTAATCTCCAGCAAATTCTTGGCAATTGATAAGTATTTTTGCTGATCAGTTATTTTATCGTCTTGATAAATATCTATTATCCCGATCAACTTACCTGAATGATTTAATAAATGTGGAACTAATTCATATAAGCTACCTTTTAACCCATATTCTTTAAGCTCTTCGGCATTTTGGAATACCTTATCTAAAACTTTTGCAATAAGCTCACTATTTTTAGTCAGATAATCTTTGATTTCCTTATTTTCATTTACTAGGGATGCAAGATTTGCTGACATATCAACAAATCTTCCTTCCACAAAATCATTAAAAACATTTTGTAGAACTTCCGGTTTATCAACAAGGCTTGGAAGTATTTCAACAAATGGAAAAATATTAGCAGCCAAGATACCAAATTGCTCTGCTTTTTTACTTATACTTTCCGACTCAAGCTTTAGTCCTTGTTCAACTTCTTTTTTATCCTGCTCTAATATCCCGACAATTAAATTTGTAAATAACCCATCTTGAGCTTGTTTTTTGATTAATTCTTTTAAAGACGTTTCCTTATGATCCACCATGCCGACCATATTAGGATCATTTAATAACTCTAGAACTTTTTTGGATAAAACTATATAATTATTGTTATTTATAGCATATACTATGGTTTGAGCTTCCTGCGGTTTAGTTAAAACTATATTTAAAATATCGAGAATCCGGCTCTCAAACTTATAGTTTTTAGTTGTGCTCTTCAAAATTTCATTTTCTTCAATAAGTTTTTTAGCAAATCTTGGAACTAAAGTAGGATTTTTACTTATAAAATTTTTAAGTTCAGGATTAGTGGTTGCTAAGTCCAACACTTTCTCAACCCAAACGAATAAGTTACCTTCTACTAAATTTTTTGTAATACTTTGTATCTTATTAGATTTACTAATGCTTATTTCTCTTAGTAAAGGAGTTAATTCTCTTATTTCACTTGAAGTAATGTAATTATTTTGCTCTAAATATTTACCGATATGAGGAATAAACCTTTTATTGCTAAGATCTTTGGTAAAATTAGTAAAACTTTCCTTTTCAATTAATCCGCTTAGAAAATCCGGATCCTGGGCTATCTCAGATGATAGCGCGAGTTTAATTAGATTAAAAGCATGTATCGGGTGAAGTATAGCAAAAGAAAGACTTTTAAAAATTAATCCGAAACTGATTGCCGGTGCTTTCTTTGCTTTTTCCTCAGGAAGAAAAGCTTTTATCGCACTTTCGAGTAATCCGTCATTCTTACCCTCTAAAAAATAATCAATAGCACTATAAATACCGCTCCATGCTTTTCTTTTCTCTTCTAATTCAATATTTATTTCATTCAACGGCTCTAAATTAGCATCTCTCATTTTAAAACATTCCTTTATCTCTCTTATAAATAAAGTTTAGCAATAATAAGTTAATGAAAGGTTAAGGGCTAAAACAGTAAGCAAAAAAAGTAATGAAAAAAGTGAGAAAAATCACTTCTACCCGCTTTTCTAAAAAATTATTTATATAAGCTTCTATTTTTCCTTAAATGCTTTATGGAAACTATCAAGGATCGGGCTTAACAAATATTGAAGGAAAGTCCTTTCACCCTTGATAATAAAAGTCTCGGCAGGCATACCAGGCTGCAGCTTTATATCATAATTAATACTTTCAATCGCTTCAGGCTTTATTTCAATTTTAGCAACATAGTAGAAGGGCGGTTGTTTGCTTCTATCTTCTACCGTATCAGCGGAAACATAGATCACTTCCCCGTCTATTCTTGGCACCAACCTGGTTTTATATGCGCTAAGCTGAACTTTAGCTTTTAATCCTTCGCGGATACTTTCAATATCTTTAGGATCTACCTGTGCCTCAACAATCAGCTTATCATCCTGAGGGATAATTTCTAAAATCGGAGCTCCTTGCCCTACAACCCCGCCGACAGTATGAAATTTAAGCCCGGTAACAATCCCTGCATTGGGAGCTTTGATTACAGTTCGCTCTAATATATCCTTATCCGCCTCGTATTGTTCTTTTAAATCCAATATTTTGGAATAAGTTTCTTTAAGCTCGTCATCCACTTCCTTTTGGTTTTCGTTTTCTAAGCTTATAATATGCAACTGGTTTTCTGAAATTGCTTCGTGAGCATTAGCAATATCAGCCTTGATTTGACCTACCCTACCCTCTAATTCCTGCACTCTTCTTCTTTGCTCCAATAGCTCAGTTTTTTTGGCATAACCTTTGTTAAATAAGGTTTCCAAGTTTTTATACTGCTCTTGAAGTATTTTATGCTGTGATTCATAAGATTTAAGCATAGCTTCGGATCCTTTTATCTGCTCCCTTTGCTCTACGATCTTCTGGTTATAAATATCTTTTTTACCGTGATATGCTTTCCGCTTGGATTCAAATAATGATTGCTGGTTTTTTATAATCTTTTCCACTTCGGGAACTTCCCTATCAAATATCGGGTCGCTAAAATCAATTTTTTCTTCATCAAATTTTTCTGCGAGCAACCTCTGTTCAATAGCTTTAGTGGCACGTAGCCTGCTTAAGCTGATTTGTAACCTCGCTTTATCGGAAGTATCATTTAAAATTACAAGCGGCTGGTTTTCCTTAACTACTTCTCCGTCTTTTACCAAAATGGCTTGAATAATTCCACCTTCCTTATGCTGAATGGTTTTACGATTACCGCTTAAAACAATATGGCCGGGTGCAATAACTGCGCTATCAAGAGGTGCAAGGCTCCCCCAAACTATAAAAAAGCCGAAAGCAACTCCGATTACCATAAAAGTAAATTTTATAGGCTTATATATTTGTTTTTTCAGATCAAGAGAATGCTGCATGATATACTTAGCTTCCTCAGGAGTTGCCCCTTTCATGAAGCTGTTAATCTCTTCATAAAGTTTTTTAGCTGCCGGGACAAAACCTTTAAAGCTAATTAATTTTGATATAATATTTTTACGCATTGCCGTGCCCCGGTACATTTTTCAGTTGATTCATTTGGCTTGCCTGATTCATTTGATCCATCACCTCCTTCTTACTTCCGAATGTAGCAATCACCCCATCTTTAAGGATCATGATCTTATCCGCCACATTAAGTATAGAAGTTCTGTGTGAAATAATTATGCAAGTAATATTTCGATCTTTTGCCACATCAATTGCAGTTGCAAGTGCAGCTTCACCTACACTGTCAAGGTTTGAATTCGGTTCATCAAGAAGCAGGATTTTAGGATTACCGTAAAAAGCTCTTGCTAATGCAATCCTTTGACGTTGCCCGCCTGAAAGCATAGAACCGTCAAACCCGATCTCGGTATCATACCCTTTCGGTAGCCTTAAGATCATTTCATGCACTCCGGTGATTTGCGCAGCCATCACCACTTCTTCAGGATCAGCATTCGGATCCATTCTTGCAATATTCTCTTTAATGGTTCCGGCAAAAAGCTCTACATCCTGCGGAAGGTATCCGATATATTTACCCAGCTCCTCACGCTTCCAATCTTTTAGGCTTGCATCATCCACTCTCACCGTACCGATTGATGGATTCAACGCTCCTGCAAGCAATTTCGCTAGCGTAGTTTTACCTGAAGCACTCGGTCCTATTATAGCTAAGGTCTCCCCGGCTTTTAAAGAAAAAGTTATCCCTTTTACGATATGTCTTTGCACATTAGGTGGGTTATAAAATAAATTTTCAACATCAATCCTGCCCTCCGGCTCCGGTAAAGACATTTTTTCCTCATGCTTCTCAACCAGTTCATAAGCGGCATTTAATCTATCATATGCTTTTCTGCAATTAACAAAACCTTTCCAGGAATTAATCGCTCCTTCAAATGGAGCAAGCGCTCTTCCTACAAGTGAAGAACTCGCAATAATCGCACCCGAAGACATTTCGTGCTTAATTACAAGATAAGCCCCGAAGCCCGTTACCAGAATTTGTATAACAAGCCTGATGAACTTGGTCATCTCAGTCAGGACGGAATATCTTTTGGTAAACAGAGAATGCGTAGTTTGTATTTTTCCGTTTAGTTTCTGCCAGCTTTGAATAATATTCGGCAACAACCCCATCACTTCAATAACTTCAGCATTTCTGGTTGCTTGATCGACTTGCCTTCTGCTTTTTATATTTTCATCATTCATTGAATCAAGCAAAGGTTTAGTCAACTTATCCGATAATATAGCGAACCCGACTAATAATGCGCCCCCGATAACCGATAAGAAGCCCATCCACGGATGGATTATAAAGAGTACTATAATAAATATTATTGCCCACGGGGTATCTAACACGGTAAGTAGTCCTGGGCTGGTTAAGAAATTTTTAATGGTTTGCAGATCGGTTAATTGTTGGCTCCCTATGTTTACTTTCGATTCAAGTGACATTTTCACACTACCCGTGAACACCTTCTCGGAAAGTTGCCTTTCTATCCAATTACCCATTTGAGTCATGGCGAACGATCTTCCCGCCTGAAGCATAGCAAGCAACAAAAGCGCAAGCATAATAACTAGAGTCAGCATAACCAGCGTATCCACGTTACCGCTTGAAATCACCCTATCTAACACCTGCATCGAATAAATCGGAGTTGAAAGCATAAGTAAATTTATTATGCACCCGAAGAGCAATGCATACTTAAACATTATCTTACACGCAAAAAGCGTCTCTTTTATCGGGGTGATATTCTCTTTTCTTTTCATAAAACCTGAACTTTTTTAGTATAATATACAATCAACCATTCTTTAACTCTAGCAGGAAATTATTAACAATTCATTAACAACTTATGTATCCTTATGTATTCTTAGCATTATTTTAAAAATAATATTATTATTTGCATTTAATTTATTTTATATTATAATTTGCTTTGTGAATTTTAACAATATTGAGGATTTATGAAAAAGATTCTAGGAATTGCTGCATTAGCTATTATGGCTAGTTCAACAGCATCTGCAGCAGACTACTACGCTTCTATCGGCGGTTTATACGGTAAGGGCGGCGTGAAGTCATCAAGTAAAGATTTTGGAGAATATAACTCTAGTAATTCTAAACCAAAAGGTTTTGATGTAGCAGTTGGCTCGCAAATCACTCCTGAAACTAGAGCTGAACTTGCTATTGGTTACCTTGTAAGTGATAAAAAAAGTAAAGCTTTTGAAAGCACTTCTTATAGAGGTGAAATTTTTGGTAAAGCACAAACAATATCTGTAATGTTAAATGGTTATTATGATTTTGCAAATTCTAGCGCATTTACTCCATATGTAATGGCTGGTGTGGGGTATGCTCATAATAAATTTAAAACTGGATTTGTTGGAAAAGATTTAAAAAATGGTGGGAAAGTTATCAATACACCTTACAATAAATCTAAAGGTAGTTTTGCTTATCAAGTTGGCTTAGGTATAGATGCTAAAGTAGCTGATAATGTCAAACTTGGTATTGGTTACAGATTTAAAGATACTGGACTTAATTCAGTTAAAAAAGATGGAAACAAAATCAAAGTTAAGCACTCTCACTTAGCATTAGCTCATGTTAGATTTGAGTTTTAATTAATTTAAAGCTTAAGTAGAATATACTACTAAAAAAGCTTACTTCCATAACGGCGGTAGGCTTTTTTTTATTGCTTATCTGTAAGCAACTAATAAAGCTATATTGCTGATAAATTTAAATTTAATTAATAATAAGCACTATATTATCTCAATTCTTAACAAAACATTCCTTGTTATTTAATAAAATATAATTATTTTCATTTTTATTAAAATTAAAATGTGGAGATAATATGCTTAAACTAACCGAAAACCAGAAAAAGTTGGTAAATGAATTTAATAAGGAATTAAAATCCCACCTCGGGTGTCCTTTTGTCCCCTCTCCTCTTCCTCCCTACTACCATTTTCACAAAACCCTTTTTTATAATAAATTAAAAAGTGATTTAATTTTAAAAGGATTAACTCAAGACTTTTATAATAATAATAATCAAAATTTTATAGACTTTTCCACCCCTGAAGAGGAACATAACATAGCTTTAAAGCTTGCTTTATACAAAGCCCCGAAGGATTTTAACCGGTTTAGCGATCAAGATATAAAAGATTATTTCTTATTATATAAGGACACATTTAAAGATACTAACCTAATTGAGAAAACAATAAGGTCAGGTGTGGATAATCTAATACCTGATGGAGGAAGAAAATTCTTTATTCAAGCTGCGAAAGATGTTGCTGATCAACAGGGCTTTTTTCAAGGAGATAAAATCGATATTGATCTTCTTAAAAAAATTAACTTTGCTAATCGGGATCCAAACTTATACTCCGAAATTTTTAGTTCATTAGATTATAATATGTTAACCCCGGATGCTTGGGAATACACTAAACTGACTGCAGACATATTAAACTTTAAAGAAAGTGACAAGATAAAACAAAGAATAGATGAACAGATTAGAGGTGCTAAAGAAGCTGAAGAAAAACGAAATAAACACCATGAAGAATTAAAAGAAAATTTTGCCAAGCAAGGGCTCGATATAGATAAAATTTTAAGAAATTCCGCTGAACAAAATGCAAGAACTAAGGATATTAATGATAACCTAGATAAAGCATATGCTAATGCAGAAGAATTGAAACTTAGGGAAGAAGAGATTTTATTTTATGCTGAATTAAATAATAAAATCCAAGCGGAAATGTTGCAAAAAATGGCTGCACAAGCCAAGCAGGAGGAAATTAAATCTTATTTTAATGCGGCAAATGATGTAGGGAATTTATTAATTCAGCTTGGTCAGGTGACAGGCTCAAAAGATTTACAGAAATTCGGAGCTTTAACCGTGGCTTCAACTCAAGCCTTCTATGCAGCCTGCCAAATCACCGGGTCTTTCGGCGTGACCGCAGTAAGCGGTATCGCGATGATTAATCCGACAACAGCAATGATTTCAGGCGCTCTTGCGATTATAAGTATATTCTCCTCCAGTGATGAAGAGAATAATGCCATGGCTGAAATGTTTGATCAGTTGTTTAGCGCGCTTAATACAATCCATAAAGAAATGCATGAGCAGTTCGATTTAGTGCATAGGGAGTTATTCCAAGTATTCGAAGCAGTGCATGAGTCAATTAAACGCAACGAATATAACTTTATTAAAGTTTCTGATAAATTAGAAGCAATTGCAAGATTCCAGGAGTTTAGCCACAAAGAGATTGTTGATGCCGTGCATACTAACCTGTTAAGTGAGATAAGCAAAGCAATCTATATGATCAAAAACAATAAAATGTCAGAGAAGTTGGATGATAAGTTGAAACACCTGGAAAATTTGGATTTCGCTAATAACCACTTGGCGTTTGATAATGTGCTGAATAATCCCGATAAAAACCCGGAGTATTTATTTATTGATAAATCAATTGAGCAGCAGCTGGAAGCAAGGCCACTCGAGCAAAACGTCGGGTTTTTGGTGGGTTACGCCAATAAAACATTAGGTGTTAAAGATTTGCCTATGCCTAAAGCAATGCCAAACCCGGCTTTGTTCTATTCAATCAGCAGCGTGCTGCCGCGTTTTTTACTGGATATAGTTAACCAAGATACTGAGAAAGTAGCCTTATTACTTAAAACTCTAGAGCCGACCATTGCAACTAATGATAAAGTGATCAATGCAATTAAAGCAATGAAGCAGCAAAACATAGTGGGTGAAATGCTTAAAGTTTATAATGCCGAGCTCAATAGTTTCGGTGCTTATATAGCAAATGAAAATGAAGCATATAGCAAAGCACTCGGCTTGCCGAAGGCACTAAATCACACTTTACCGAGTGTCGCGCAAGCTTATAAGGATAATAAAATTGAGACTAATTCTCAGGTTTTAGATACTAAATATAGAGACGGCATACTTATTGAACAAAAAACTAGCTCAATATATGTAAATCCACATAGAGTATGTGTTGATGGCACATATATCATGGCTGAGAAATTTGGTTTAGGTAATAACAATATTGAATATTCGATAAAGTTTATGACATTTTTTTTAAGTTTTAAAAAGCTTATAGAAAACGAACTTAGCCTCTATAATTCTGCCAAAAAAACCTACACTGATAAAGCCACTAAAGCAGAAATCCCGCTAACCTGCCCTGCCGACCCAAGAGTAGTAAACGCTGTTGCAATCAAGTTACAAAGCTTACGAGGTGATTTTATTGATCGGCTCACTGCCGAAGCTGAGTTTAAAGAGCATATTTTGAAGCTTAAAACTTATGAAAAAATGGCTTTTTATTATTCTGCTTTAACCGGAGAGGCGATGGGTGTTGGTTATGCGCAGGCTTTTGAAAACTATTTAAGTAGTGCAAAAGTGATCCCGGCAAATGAAGTGTTAGTAATTAGCCCGGTTGAATACTTTACTCAAAAAGGCTTTTGGTTTGGGGATAACTCAACCATCACTTTAGCACTGAACAAATGGCAGGCAAGCAATAGCACTTATCTGGATTTCGCGATAGTATCCAACAATCACTTAACTACACCTCCGTTCTTTTAAACCAAGTTAAAGCATATAACGAAATGCCGAAAACTAATACTGCATCTAACTCTGTAGCAAAAGGAAGCAGCAAGGTATTAAAACACCTTAAAAATTATTTTGAAACAATTGTTGATGCAAAAGATGAATTGGTAATCGACTTTCCTAAAAGTAAACATAAGGAGTTTGGTAAGTTTATTAAATACTTTGATGCGGCTAAGGTTCAGGTTGATGAACTTAAAGCAGCTCCTGCTGTAAACCAGCTGGAAGATTTATATTGCAACATCTTCTGCACGGATAAAGTGCTGAAATTCAACGTTAAGTGGTATCGTAATGCGGCCTCCTCGGATGAAACCTTGTTAAACATCAGCAATGAGCTCAAAGACTTTACTGAAAAAGCAGTTATTTGCGATTGCTAGTATAATAAATAATATGGAACGCGCTTTATCTCTTATTATAGGGCACGCACTCATATAAAATATAAAAATAAATTTGCATTCAAAATACAGTTGAGTATAACTAACTATTAAATAACTAATATATAAATAAGAGCAATAATGAAAAAAATTTTCTTTTTGGGCTTAAGCTTGAGTCTTTTTGCCGCGCAAGCAAATGCTGATGATTTTTACCTCTCACTAAGCGGTGTAGTAGGGAAGAATAGAGATAAAATTACTAATTCTAAAAAAAGTGGTAGAATTTCAATTACCTCGGAAGGCGGGGAACTAGGGGTAGGTACCTATCTTACTCCTGATTTTAGGGGCGAACTTAGTCTCGGGTATTTAGTTGGTAAAAAGAATTATACCGACAAAGAGTATGGAATAGTTGAACATTTAAAATTAAAGCATGAATCATATTCCATATTACTAAACAGCTATTATGATTTTAACAATCATACAATGGCTGTACCCTATATAATGGCAGGATTAGGTTATGTAAATAATAAAATAAATGCTAAATATTCGGAATATATTTTTGCTAATACTTTAATAGATCAAGATAAAAATTCAGGTTCTAAAAAAAGTTTTGCTTGGCAGTTGGGTGCGGGAATTGATATGAAAGCAGCAAATGATATAAAAATCGGATTAGGCTATAGGTTTAGGGATACAGGAAGTTCTTCATTTAAACTTAAGGAAAATGCTATAACTGTAAAGCGTGAACCTTATCACTTACTTCTAGCCAACGTTAAAATGGATTTCTAATATTTAACTTTATCATACATAAAGTCGGTTTATCAATTTAAAGTAAGCCGACTTTTTTCTAAAAATACCTCACGACCACTCAAACAAAAAATTGCAATAATATTTCACTTTATGTATAACCTATTATGCAACATATATATTTTAGGATAATATAATGAAGAAAACTATATTAGCAGCAGTGGCATTCAGTGCAATTGCAGCAACTGCGAGCGCAGATGACTTTTATGGCTCAATTAATTTAGGCATGGGTAAAGGTAAGCCCAAAATCGAGGGCACTACAGGCAAGATGAAAAGCTCATCTCCCATAGCCGGTGATATCGCATTCGGAACTTATTTAAATCCTAATATCAGATCTGAATTAGCATTTTCTTTACATAGCCATAAATCTAAAAATAAAGATATTGGTTTACAAGTTAAGGAATCAAGCATGGGTGGGATGTTAAATTTCTATTATGATCTGTACCCTACCGATAAATTCACACCTTATTTTGTAGCCGGAATGGGTTACGGTAAAAATAAGTTTAAAATCACCGGGACAAACGTAGTAGAAAGAACTAAGCCTAAATCGAAAGGCAGCTTCGGCTATCAGGCAGGTCTTGGGGTTGATTTCAATTTTGATGTTACCAAGGTAGGCTTAGGATATAGATATCGTTCATTCGGAATGAGTAAATCGGGTGCTGATTATTCGCTCAACGGTACTAATTTAAAAGTTGAACCGAAAGCAGGCCATATGCTGGTTTTAGGTGCAAGATACGATTTTTAATTATCGGCTACTATAACAATATATTATGAATATATAAGTGCGTGCCAGGAGGGCAGAGCACCCCAAAAGGGTGCGAAGGCACGCATTTATGGATTCTTCGAATCCAAATATACTATAAACAATATTATTAACTAAAATTGAATATCTTACGCGTTTATTTAAATACAATAATTAAGTTTAATATTCTATGATAAATTAATTTATAAATCACACAATAGCATTTATTTAACCCGGGTGCTTTATAACAAACTAAAGATACATAAAAATTATTTAATAATTTTTATGAGCGCTGCCCCTCTAAAGGGGGGCGGAGGGGCGCGCTACTATTATTTGAGTAACTTCAGAAAAGAAGTCATTAAGTTAATTAAAGTCTATCAAAATAAAGGTGTAATATATTCAACTTAATTGACTATATATAGCCGAAAACTAAAAAATCAGAAAATAAGAATAGTAAGAGGCACGCCACCCTCGCCGCCATTTATGGCGCATACCTTATAAATACAAAATTATTTATACGCAAATTTAGTTTAATTTTTATAGTTTAGCTATGCTCCCTGCGTGTAAGAATTTAATTTAATTTAATTTAATTTAATTTAATTTAATTTAATTTAATTTAATTTACTAAACATTCTCTCTTAAAGGATGGTATTTGTAGTTATCAACATAAGGCCTCGGCTTTCTCTTCTTCGGCTCGTTAGGCTCTTCCAGTTTAAACTCAATGTTATGTTTACTCGCATAAGCGATCGCTTCATCTTTTGTATTAAAATGTAAACTAACTTCATTAGCCATCATATCTTCGGCACCCGTCCAACCCATGATCGGGTCAATAAAGCGTGAGTTTTGCGGTATATATTCCAATATCCACTCCTTAGTTCTCTGCACCCCTGATTGCATTGCAGTTCGACACGGCTTATAAATTCTTGCAGTCATAACATTATTTCACTATTTTAACTTTTATTAATAACTAACATATCTAAAATAAGGTTTCAAATAATATGGCTGAAATTAAGAAAAAATCTGTAGAGAAACTTTCTTTCGAGGAAGCATTAACTGAGCTTGAATCAATTGTAAAAAACCTTGAAACGGGAAGCGTTGAGCTTGATAATGCAATTGAACTTTACCAAAGAGGGCTTGAGCTAAAGCAGCATTGTAGCACCAGGCTCGATCAGGCTAAATTAAAAGTCGATAAAGTTATTCATGAAAAAGGCGAGGCTAAGGAAATAGAACCTTCTAATTTAAATGCTTTTTATGAATAAAGTTATTTAAATAAATACCTCAATCTCCTTAAAAATATAAACCTGGAGTCCTCAAAGAAATTATGCGGATTATTGATTAATTTCCGAAGCCTTCTGACTATAACAAATCTTCTTTTCGTATTATTTCTTATAATAGGTCTTCCTATAAGCCCGGTTCCTTGCCTTAATTTATAATCCGTACTAAATCGGTAGCGGTCAAATAAAACCGACTTATTATTTATCTTTACGGCACGAACAGGGTTATACATGTATTTTGTTTTGCCAATATTATTTATTTGATAATAATCAATCTCACTGGTAATAGTCATTTTCGATTCTAAAGACCAATCAATCACTTTGGTTGTAAAATTACCGAACGAATAAAAGTCATTAATTAAGTAACTTAAAAATCTGAATACTTTTTCCTTATCAGGCATAAATAAATTATTTAAATTTAAAATTATCTCTTGCTGATTTTTTACCCTCCTGTTAAATGCATCATGGGCATAAAAAGCTTCTCCCGTATATAACACCGGCTTCTCCCAAAGCATGGAAAGCACCCCTACCCCTGAGTTTATGAGAAGGATGCAATCCGCAATATTAAGCAGATCTTTTATGTTATAATCATCTGCCTCAATTCCCCCTGCAACCTCATAACCTTCTTTAGTTAAAGGATGCTTTTTATAAACCAACACCCAATTCTTCGGCAAGCTCTTTGCAACGCTTCTAACTAACTCCACGAATTCATCATAAGTTTTGATAATCCCGCAGAAGAACTTGATTACCGTATCGGAAGGGGTTTGAAATGGAACAAATAAAACTTTCTTACCCGGGTTAATCTTAAGTTGTCGCAGCAATTTATTTGCCGCTATTCTTTCGGGCTGATCCTCCAAAGCTGCATCATTACTTTTTTCTTCACTTATATAATTTAATACTACTTTCCTCTTTTCTTCACCTATTTCAAAATCCCAATTTTGCGAATGATAACTTTTACTATCGGCATTAAACCCATTCCTATCAAAAAACATTGAGTTAGGAAGCGCCCCCCTCTCAATCACAAAGTATTCTATTTCTCTTTCACGTAAAAAATTATAAATTTTTAGCCTGATCTCATTAGAATAAGGATTCTGTAATATTACTCGATTAATATTATTATCTTTTAAATATTCTTCTAAGTAGCTAATATCATCAAACTTCTCTTCCTCCTCATAAAATATTTTTCCGTATCTAGGTAACACTTCGCGATTATATATTGCAGGATGAGTTAGAGTAAAAATCAAACTATTACCTTGCGAAAGATCAGGTAGCGGTTCAGGCTCTTCTTTTCGTTCTATATAGCTCTTTAGCAACTTATTAAACAATACTCTATTTTTTTGCTTCCGCTTCATATAAGAAGATGAATTATTTACCTCATGCCAAATATGAAAAAGTGAAATTCCTTTGGCAAAGCTTATATCTCCATATAATCTTATTAAGCTCTTAAACCCGTTATACTCAACTACATCCCGGCAATTTTTATAATCTTGCAGAAAATTTTGCGGCAGTGGAAAATGTTTAGCTCTGTGCGCAAGCCTACAGGTAAATTCCAGATCCTCAAAACCCCAACCGGAAAATTCTTCATTATTGCCTCCCCTTGCCAGATAATATTCCCGGTTAAAAACTTGCACTGAAGTGCCGGTGGAAAACTTTTCAACTACTTCTTCGTTATTTACTAAAAAGTATTGTAAAAATTGCTTTCTTCTTGTGGTGCGTTCCGCATTAAAAAATAACTCGCTACCGTGCTTGGTAAGATAAACCACCCCGAAGCCGATAAAATCCCTTACATTATTTTCTAAATCATTGAGCTTAATTTCTTCTAAAACATCTTGGTAAAACCCATCATATACCGCAAGATCTATATCCATAAACATTATAAAAGGTGATAAACTGTACATTGCGCCGTAGTTTCTTGCTCTTGCCGCTGAAAACAACAGGTTATCGCTATCTAAGCGCATATAGGATATACCTAATTCCTTACAAAGGTTTGCGGCTTGTTCACTAATATCAAGTTCAGTGCAATCATCTACCAGTAGGAAATCAATATTATTCGGTAAATTTCTATCTAACTTACAGAAAGATATTCTTTCCAGTATATCTTCTCTTTGATTAGTGTATTTAAAAGGAATAATCACGGTTAAACCCGCATCATTCCTCAAATCTAAAGGCTTAATTCCAACTATGTCTTCCATTACTAAATATAAATTTATCAGTCTATATTGCGCCCGAGTATACTACAAATTTCGCTACATGCATTAATGTTTATATATTTCTTTTCTTATTAAATAACAGGCTATTGCAGGATAACTTAATTTAACTTCTTAATATTTCATGTATTGAAGGTTGATTGCTTTTCACTTTTCTGATAAAAGCTTTATATAATTAAGAAAATTAGAAAAAATGATAAAAAACTTTTTCTTTGTGGTATTTAGCCAAGTAATTAATATTCTATTAATATTTAATTGTAATGCTAATACATTTAATCAACCGGAAAAAAATGCGAATATTCAATTTATTAAGTCACGTGCTATTTTACCTAATCACACCTCTCATGGCCCTTCGGTTATTAACAGCGCTTATATCGAAAACACCGCTCAAATTTTCGGACATTTTACCGCAGAAGATGCTTTCTTTAATAAATTGATAGTTTACGGATTTCTTAATATCTCAAATTCGCAAATTAAAGATGCCTATATATATGGCTCAGCCAAAATTAGCAACTCCAACTTTATTAATAAGCTTACCGTGTTTGGAACCATGATTGCAAAACATTCTACATTTAACAATGTTAGCACTAATGCCAAAAAAATATTTATTGAAGATTCTAAAATTGAAAAACTTGAAGTTATTGTAAATGAAGACCCCTCTATCCCACAAATTCTTTACTTAGATAAAAAAGTAAATATAGGAAGCATAGAATTTAAATCAGGGAAAGGTATAATTATATCATCATCCAGGGATATTAATGTTGATAAGATCAAAATAATGGGAGCAGTAGTTAAAGAGAATTATTTATAAATTCGCCACTCTTTAAGCAAAGTACTGCTTAATTGAATTAATGATCAGCTCGATCTCTGCATTTGTATATTCTTTTTTCGGTAGGTTATTTCCCCATACCGGATTAGGGTATAACGGGTCATCTTTATAGCGCAAAATAATATGGATATGTAACTGCTCAACTATATTACCAATAGCAGCAATATTGAGCTTATAAGGAAAATAGCTTTGCTTTAAAAACTCCGATATATCACAAATCTCTTTAAAGAGTAAAATTCTATTCTCTTCATTTACATCAATAATCTCTCTTAATCCTTCTACTCTCGGCACTAAAACAAACCATTTGAAGTTAGCATCTTTTATAAGAAGCAATCTTGAAAGAGAAAAATCATGAATAAATATAGTATCTTCATTTAGCTTAGGGTGAAGCTCAAAATTCATAAATGCAGCCTTTGTTTTATATTCTCAATCAGCATTTGAGTATAATTATGTTTTAAAGGAGTGAAAGGTTCAAATTTATTACTTATAGGAGCAGCTAACCCTACTTTAAATAAATGCTTTACAAAAGCCATATGCTTACTGCTTAACATACTTCTCGGAGCATAAATGAATACCGGCTTACCGAGAGAACATGCTTCACTGCACATAGAAATTGAATCACCAGTTACTAATATTGCTTTAGCATTACTGAGAAATGCCTTATAAGGATTATTTGCATATTTTTCGGGCTCATATAAAAAATAACTTGCTTCGGTCTTCTCTAAAGCCTGCTTAAGCTTTCCAACTAATGCAATAGGAGTTCTTCTGCTTGAGGTGATAAGTAAACTTCCCGAATAATTTTTGGCAATATTCGTAACATTATTAATAAAATCAGTAATATGTTTTTCTTTAAATTTACATTTTTTTGAATTCCCGCCGATTAGTACCGCCAGATACGGTTGCTTATATTTAGCTAAAACAGGCTGCCATTTTAAGCTTTCCTGCTCAAGCTCATAGCGCGAAAAGCATGAAATAGCGAGCGGAGTAAAAATCACATTATCAGGATAAGAAATAAATTGCTTTCTATCATGCTCAGGAAGTATTACTAAATCAAAAAGCTTATAATTCTTCTCAGCTCCTAAAATTTGAATGATTTTAGTGCTTCTATTTCTATCTTTTAAAGCCAGCGCAACACTTGCAGCTCTTCGCCCTGCACTTATTATTATATCCGGTTCATCTTGAATTAAATGCTCAATAGAATTTTTATTTAATAATTCAAACCCGCTTTTAAAAAAAAATGGTATAGCAGCAAGCTTGTTATACTCTAAGCGCTTTTCTTCATAATCAAATCCCAATAATTTAGCTAAGGCGATTGCCTGATTCGAGTTGCCTGCTCTATCATCCGTCAGCACAAAAACTTTTAGCGACATATTTCACTACATCTTACAGTACACATCTCACTACACATCTCACTACACATTCTGCTTGCAGTTTACAAAAAAATTTGCTACAAACCAACTAAATAAATTTGATATTTTACAAGTAAGGTTAATTAATATGTCTAGAAGATGCGAGTTAAATTTAGAAAAAGCAGTAATGAGCGGTAACAATGTTTCTCACTCAAACAGAAAGACCAGAAGAAGATTTCTACCCAATATTCAGACTTTTTCTTTACTAAGCGACGCACTCGGTACTTTTATTCGCTTTGATGCTGCTCCAAGCACTATCAGATCTGTTGAACATAATAACGGTGTTGATAATTATTTGCTCAAAGCCAGCCCTTCTAACTTAGGTAAAAAAGCAAAAGCACTTAGAAAAAAAATAATTGAAGTTTTAAAAGCTAAGCAAGCCGGCTAAATTTAAAATATTATACCATACGAAAGAGAAGCAGCCCTTAAACCAAGGAGCTGCTTTTTTTTGCTTATTACCCTTTTTTTATATCCATTTTATAAATGCAATTTATTTTTATAACATTTTACTAATAAAATTAGTTTAGTTCAATGCGCTGTATTGCTACTAAATATAGCCGATTTCTTATATATTAATTAGCTTCTTGAGTTGATAATTCTACTATACAATTAATTGCCTAACAAACTAAATGTATAGCGAATATAGAGATGTAATATAAATTTAAAATAAATATAGTTAATAAAGAAACCAATAAATGTTAAAATATTTAACATTAAATAAAAATTAATAAAAAAATGAAAGATTTAACATTAAATAAAAATTAATAAAAAAATGAAAGATATATTAAATACTACCCTTACCACCAAAGGAAATGATGAATCCTTATTAAGAGATAGTGTAAGGAAAGGAGATTTGGAAGCAGATAAGGTTGTGTTTTGTAATCCATTAAAAAGCCAAGTTGCTAGCTGGGCTAAAGAAATAAAAGAAAAGGGAATCATATTTGGGGTTACAAGAAATATTCTAACAGTATTACAGGAAGAATTGAAAAATAAGTTTTTGATAAGTGAGGAAAACAAGTTTATATTTCCTACCGAAGAAGCTATGAAAAAACTTGCTGATCAATATGCAAAGTGCGAATTATCTTTTATTAAAGATGTTATAAATGATAAGAGCGATGAACAAGACGGATTTGATGAAGAACTTGATGAAGAAAACATGCTTGAAGAAGAAAATAAAGAAGATACAAAAGATAAAGTAAAAACGGAAGTTGAAGAAAATTTTAGTGGAGAAATATTTAAATCTATAAAATATTTTGCAAATGAAATTCAACATAATATAACTTTACTATTAAATAAAGAACAGGTGAGTAATGCAAGAACGCTTTTAGCAGAGGCAATAACACAAACTAGCTTTAATAAAGTAATTAATAGCTATATAAATCGCGAAGAAGTTACTGCAAAATATAACACAGGTGCAACTTTTATTTTTAAAGCGGCGAAGCTTGCAGTACGCAGTTCATTAAGCGAAAGGTTTGTTGAAAGGGTAAACCCTCAATCTAATCAACCCTCACAGGTAAGTAAGTAAAGCAGGTTAATGATTTAAAATTTTAAATATTTTTTATTTAATAATGTATATTCATTTTTTTTCTACTAATTTGACCAATATTTAAATTAATGCTATTATTATATTAATAACAACAAATCAAGTGGGGATTAATGAATAATTATCAGTTAGCACAATTTAGTGCAGCAGCTTATACAAAAAATTCTTCTAAATATGAGAACGGTGAATGGAAGAAGCTACTAACTTCAGATGAAGTTAGCGCCAGTAAATCCGGGTTTTACGGTACAGCCTATATTAATGAAACAAGCAAAGAAGTAGTTATTGCCAACAGTGGCACCAACTTTAATGTCTTCGGTTTAGGATGGTTATCAAAATTTGATTTCTCGGTTCCGATTGACTTCGTAAAGGACTTATACTCTGATACACAGTTATTTTTCGGATATGTTCCAAACCAATTTACTTATGGTGCAGATAAATTTACTGATGCAGTAATTAAGCAACTCGGCAATGAGGCACATGACTATACATTCACAACTACCGGTCACTCGCTTGGTGCTGTTTTATCAAATTTAGAAAATGCTAAACTTACATCATTAGGATATCAGGTTTCATCAGTGAATATTGATAGCCCGGGTTCTAAGCCTATATTAGAGAACTATATACAAGATAACAACTTAAAGCTTGGATGTGATAACTTGGATATCACCACCTTTAATGCACCTAAGCACCTTGCAAACTCGGTTCATGACGAGGTTGGTAATGTTTATGAATTTACAATGCCGTATACTAATTCCTCTATCTTCGGCAGTATAATGGAAACAATATACAACCACCAGTTTAGAAATATTATTACCAAAGCTTTTGATAAAGATTCAGGTGATTTTATTGAATATGAAATGGTGAATGATGAACTTGTTTATTTTGTTGAGAATAATGCGGGCTTTGAAGTTGCATAATTTTTTTACCTAAAAATTAAACGTTAGTTAAACGTCACCCTGCTCAAAACCCGGAGCGGGGTGCATTACTTTTAAACCTAATACACATATAGTAAATCAACCTAGACACCTCTTTGCCCTAATCTTCTTAGCTGCTGTATTTTAATTATGTATATTTGTATATTAATTTAAACTTTTGTTAAACTAATATACAAAACCTTTTAACAAAATTTTAATATTAACAGCGTTTTATAAAAAAATTAGATATCTATGCTGTGCTTCATAGATAAAGAATTAATGATGTGCTAATGTAAAACAAAAATAATGCATTTAATAATGAAAAATAATAGTACAAAATTTCCAACCGGTAAAAACCAAATTTATAAGCAAAGCGCCCTATTTGATCACTTAATCAGGTTATGCCAAGGTTACCTGAAAAACAAAAAAAGTGAAAAAGATATAGACCAATTTCTGCGATCCGGAAATGATATCAACGATAAATAATTTAAAAGAAGCTACTAATAGAATTAATTATGCTTTAGATGTAACTATAATACACGATCAATATCAGGAATAGAGCAGCCGAAAGATGCGAGCAGTAGAAATAAAAGGAAAGAAATAAAGCTTGATAATGAAGCAAATTCATGTGAGCAACCAAAACAAAAAAAACACAGGGTTTATTTTGAAACTGCACCAAATGAAGGTATGCATCCCAAAGAGCGCTTAGAACAAGAATTTAAGAGAGAGGAAGACGTGAATATATTCTTATCAGCTAAGTTTGCTTCTTATAAAAACACAGCTATAGATATCCTAAGCTTAACAGAAAGGGAATTGAACACAATTAAAATTCTACTCAAATTACCTACAATTAGAGGTTGGCTCAAATAATATCTCTGTCAAGATCCCGACAAGCGGAAAAAGCATGGCAAATTATGATTTATCCTCCGTTCATCAATTACCTGCAGTTGCAACCGCTGATAAAGAGAAACCCGCAGCAGCTCAAATCAATCAAGTTAAAGATGATTCTATAAAAAATCAGCATAAAGGGTCCACTGGTGAGAAAAAACCTATCAGGAGGCATGCTGAAGCTTTACAAAGGGAGCAGCAACCGCCACTACGTTACTTTCCGAGAGGCTAATTTTATATATAAATCATCAACACTGGTAATATTAATCAGATAATATCAATAATAAGTTAAGTTTAATATACCGTATTTCCTACAACTGAAAATCCAGATAATAAGAACAGTAGAAGCACACGCCTAGCCGCCATTTATGGCGCGTGCTCATTATAAATGGCATAGTCATTTATACGCAAACTTAGTTTAATTTTTTATAGTTCAACTATGCTCCCTATTTGTAGGATATTCAACGTAATTTACTATATATTACTGAACAGATAGCATCACAGCTCACAGAGGAGGTTTATTCAGCTAAGGTTTTAGAGCCACTCACCCCATTAAGCTCTTTACTTTCGAAGTTAGGATATCAAAATCTATAGGCTTTACTAAGTAATCTGCCACGTTTAATGCCATACCTTTCACAATATCCTGCTTCTGTCCCATTGCACTTAAATAGATCACCGGTATGCTAGCCGCTTGAGAATCAAGCATCTTAATTCTTCTAACAAACTCATATCCGGAAACTTGAGGCAAGTTTATATCGCATATAACAATCTTAGGCAAGCCTTCATGCGGTGATTGCATATAAGTTAAAGCTTCAGCACCGTCACTGAAAGCTTTAACTTTATATCCTTCCGCTTCTAATATTTCAGTTAAATTTCTTCTAAAAACTTCTTCATCTTCAATACAAATTATATCTATCATAGATCCCCCTTGAGTTTATCCTTCTGACTAAAAAAAGAAAGTATAACCTTGGTTCCCTTACCAAGCTCACTTTCTATATTAATACTTCCACCGTTAAATTCCATCAATTTGTGTGCTAAATATAACCCTATACCGGTACCTGAGATAGTTTTAGCATTATGTGCTCTATAAAACTTACTGAATATCTTGCCCTGGTTCTCTTTAGGAATACCGATACCCTGATCTTCTACTATCAAGACTGAATTATTATTTGCGACAAATAACTTTAGTATAACTTTACTATTAGGCTTAGAAAATTTTATTGCATTGGATATTATATTAGAAAGAACCAAATATATGCTTACTTTATCAAAATATATATTATGTAAATGCTCATCGCAGATAAATTCTAAAAGTACTTCTTCTCTAAAATTTTTAAAATTAACTACCAGTTCTTCTAAAGTACTTTTAAGGTTGATCTCAACTGGAAAATAGCTGCTATTTTCTTTAGCTATGCTACTTTCGATCATTGAAAGCCTCATAGTGTTTTCTATGAGCGTAGAAAATTTTAATATATAGTTATTAATATTTCTAATTTGCTCATCAATTTTATCTAATCTTAATCCCTCTTTCATGTTAAGTTCCTGATCATGAAACATCGGCGCAACCTTAGTGAAGCCTTTAGTTGAGCAAAGCACTTCAAAACGTTGGGTTAGCTGATTTAAAAAGGAATACATATGATTTATATTAATCTGTAATAATTTTATAGAAGAGGCAATTACAGTTAAAGGCGTTCTAAACTCATGAGAAATAATACCGATAAATTCATTTTGCAGTTCGCTATTTCTTATTTCCTGTTCTAATTTTTCGGCAAGATCTACTGCTTGTTTTTCACTCTTTTCTTTTTCTTCTATTAATTTATCAACTTCAACCCTTGTCTTTACATCTATAATCAAACCGGTTAAGTGAGTGCAATAATATAGAACCTGAATAATAAAATCATCTATCTTTTCATCTGCTTTTTCTTTACCGGATACTTTAAATACAACTATTAAACTAAAAGTCTTATCACTATTTACTACCGGCATAGTAATAATATTTATTAACTTATCACTCAAAATAAAGTTTTTTGATAATATAGAATTAGCTTTTTGATGAGCAGTAACTTCATTAATAAATTCAGCAGTTAAATATTCTTTACAAAGATTTCTATTATTTATATCTACAAAATATTCTCCCATAGTAAGATCAATTTCATTTTGTAAAATTTTATATATACCCATCCCCTCAATTTTTAATAAATTTGCTAAGGTATTACACATAATGTTTGATGATGTATGGATGTTCTCTTCTTGCCTAATCACCTCAATCAAGCTTTTTACCGTAGTTTCAAGGGCTAGAAATTCCTGTAGGTCTTGATTTGAGGTATGCAATATATTCAGCTTTTTCCTAAGCCGTAAAATATAAAATGCCATAAATAGGCTAAGAAAAACTAAGATAATTATATAATACAGCATGCTCCCCCTAACACAAAGCAAAATGCGAGTACCCCTTTAATTTAATTTTCCACTAATTTTATAATTTTTACTACTAAAAATATCATTTTAATACATATAGCTTATATGTAAAAAAACATATTATTAGAGAACTTCTTTTACTTTCTCAATATCAACAAATATATCATCTTCCTCAACTTGATGGGGAGTAAGGCCGTTTGTAGTTGTATCAACATCCTCATAACTTAACTCCATTTGCCCTGCAAGCATCTTATAAGGCCCCCTATGTCCATCAAACGGGTTAATCTCTACTATCTTCGTGCCCGGTTTACAAAAAACTAAGTTACTAAGGCCGGAACCGTGTGCAGCAACAATTTCTTTAGCATGATGAAATATTACCGCCTGCTCTCTTACATGCAAATCTTCAAGAAATACTTTTTTATAGCCTTTAGGTTCTAATATTTTAAAGAGCTCATCTTCATTAATAATTCTTCTTGAAAAGGCCTTACTTCTTGATACAAAAACTTTCTCGGGGAATTGCTTATTTTTATCATTTATCAGGAACTTTTCATTTAGGAAACTTATAACCCATTTCGGAAATAATTTACCTATCGCCGGTTTAACCGCTATCGAAGGAACAAGCAATTTTTCAGCTTGTATAAATTGATTTTCTTTGCCTATATATATTTTATCTTCATCTATCCCTAAGAGCCTTATTGATTCTTTTTGATAACGATATTTAATATTATAAATATAAATTTTATCAAACGGAATTTTAGATTCCTGCAAAAGCTTAATTCTAGGCAAAACATGAAACACCCAATGATAATAGTTCTCTTCACCGTTAGACGCGATCACGGCTAAAGTGCTGCCAACCTTCTTCGGCTCAGGGAAACCTTTCTTTTTCAGTAACGGATTATCTTTTATTGCACCACCGTATTTTAAAACGGCCACATCTTCAAGTATCTCACTTCCCTCGGTTATTACCCGCCCATCTTCAAATACATAACCATTATTAAGAATTACTATAAATTCCTTTGGATCCGAGGTATTAAAATCGATATACATTACATTTTTAGGATATTTCTCTTTATACTCTTCCAGGGTAGTAGTTTTTAGAGGTAAACTAAGCTTTCTCTTATCTTGAAAAAAATAAAAGGATGCAGCCGTAATTAATATAATACTGAGAAAGATAGCAAAACGCTGCATCAAGCAAACCTATTTTAAATAAATAACAATAATTTATATCAATTGCTCAGATATACTAAATAAGTTTTTCTGTCAACGGTTATACAATTAAACAATTTCTGAAATCCTGGTTAAAACTTCATCTTTTCCTAAAATTTCAGCAACCTCATAAATACCGGGAGCAGCAAAAGTCCCGATCACCCCTGCCCTCAACAACTGCATTATAAGAGTCGGCTTGGCTCCCTCAGTTGCTGCAAATTCACTGCATTTTTTTTCCAGTTCTTCTTTTGTCCATGGTGAGATATCTTTAAGTAGAGGTAATAATTTTGATATGACCTGCCTACCCTCCTCATTTAAGACTTTACTTGATCTTTCATCCAGAGACTTCGACTTACTTATATAAATTTTAGCTCCTTCTTTAAGCTCATTCAAAGTTTTAGCACGGACTTTTAATCCCGGCATGCCGATTAAAATTCGCTTTGCATATATATCATCCAAAGAAATACCAAGCGCAGGTGCAATTAATTTTAATAGCTCATTATCATCGGAATTTGCTATATAATGAGCATTAATTGAATCTAACTTATCAAAATCAAACCTTGAGGGGGATTTACCTAAACCGTCTATATCAAATAACTCGATTGCTTTTTGCTCGGAAAATATTTCATCATCACCGTGGCTCCAACCTAGGCGCAGTAAATAATTTTTTAAAGCCTCAGGTAAATATCCCATTTCTCTATAAGCTTGCACCCCTAATGCTCCATGGCGCTTAGAAAGCTTAGCACCATCAGAACCGTTGATAAGCGGAATATGAGCATATTTCGGCACCGGCCAGCCCATTGCTTCTATAATCTGCTTTTGTCTGAAAGTATTAGTGAAGTGGTCATCTCCTCTAATTACATGATTTACCTGCATGTCAAAATCATCTACGACTACGGCAAGCATATAGGTAGGGCTACCGTCAGATCTAAGCAAAACCATATCATCAAGCTCAGCGTTTTGCACAAACACCTTTCCTCTCACAAAATCCTCAACAACCGTTTCTCCGACTTTACTTGCTTTTAATCTGATTACGGGCTTAACTCCTGCGGGCGCTTCACTTTTATCCTTATCCCGCCAGGGGCTTTGAAATTTTTGGTTAGGGTTTTTCTCTCTAAATTCCGCAATCTCTTCAGGCGAGGAATAACAATAATAAGCTTTTCCCATATTTAAAAGCTTGTAAGCAACTTGCTTATGCCTTTCTTCATTTTTTGATTGAAATACTAATTCCCGATCCCAACCCAGTCCCAACCACTTCATGCCATCGATGATTGCATCAATTGCCTCATCAGTTGACCTTTCCTTATCGGTATCTTCAATCCTCAGTAAAAATTCTCCGCCCTTATGCTTAGCATATAACCAGTTAAATAAAGCCGTTCTTGCACCTCCGATATGCAAAAACCCTGTAGGAGACGGAGCAAATCGAGTTATAACTTTCATAAATACTATCTATATTTTTTAAGAAATATAACATAGTAATTAGTAAAATGAAAGGCTACTTAATGCCCCCGAAGCTTGCATAAACGGGACCGAATACCGAAATTGTGATCCAACCGAGTATTGCACCCATAACTAGGGTAAGTGCCGGCTGTAAAAATGATACGATACCATTTACGGCATCATTTACTTCCTGATCATAAAAGTGATTAACATTTTGCAATGAACCGTCTAAGTTACCGCTGTTTTCACCAACCTTAAACATTCTTATTACCAGAGAGGGAAATTGCCCGGTAGCTTTTAGAGCATTAGTAATTTTTTGGCCTTCCGATACACCTGTTTTAGCAGCTTCTATACTTTCCTTAAGCACATGATTTTGTACTACGCTGCCCGCAATAGCCAAGCATTCCAAGATACCCATCCCGCTTTTATATGTTAATGCAAAGAAGTGACAGAACCTGGAAATTTCAAGTTTCCTGATTACAAGACCGACGTACGGCAATTTTAATATTATCGCATCCACCTGATAAGCAATAGCAAGGGAAGCCCAACATAAAAATTTTATCAATCCGTAAAATATTACAGGCCCGCAAAGCACTACATACCAGTAATTTACTACAAACTCGGAAGTTGCAATTAATGCTTTAGTATAAAAAGGTAATGGAATATTTTGAGCTAACAAAAATACTGTTAATTTAGGTATAACATATACCATCATTATCATGATTACTCCCATAAGAAGAAAGAATAAAAAAATTGGGTACATGGTAGCTTTTTTAATTTTGGTTTTAATATCCAAAATCCATTTTAAGTGGTGCTCTAAGTGCCCGAATATTTCTGCAAAACTTCCGGTTTTTTCTCCGGCTGCTACTAGTGAAATAAAAACATTGTCAAATATTTTAGAATGCTCCGCCAGCGCAACTGATAATAATTTCCCGCTTTTTAACGAATCATGTACATCCATCATTACATTTTTAATAGTTTGCGAATCGGAATCCTCCTTTAAATCCCCGATTGAATCTAATATAGGTACGCCTGCTTTTTCCAATTGATGGAGGTGAACGCAAATAAGTATTAAATCCTGCAAAGATGCTTTATTAAAAAAGCTGACACCTGACGATTTTAATTCTTCAGCGCTTATTAAGTCAAAAGAAGATTGCTTTAACTTTGCTTCAAGTTCCTGCTCATTTCTGGCACTGATCTTACCTTTAACTACTTTGCCTTCTTCATTTAATGCTTTATAAGAATATAGCGCCATTTTATTTCATCCTCTCCGTCATATCGACAGTGCCGATTAACTCCTCAATATCGATAGTTCCCTCTAATACTTTATTAATTCCATCCTGTGCCATAGCGATAAAACCGTTTTCCTTAGCATAGCTTAAAATTTGTTTACGGGATGCTTCCCTGGAAATCATATCGTCAATTTCCTCATCTACTGCAAGGATCTCCATAATTGCTACCCTACCTTTATACCCTGAATCATAGCATTTAGGGCAACCTTTATGCTTATAAAGCTTAGGCGAAGTTTCAGCACTAATTCCTAAAATTTTACACTCAAGCTCATCCGGACTATATTCTTCTTTGCATTCAATACAAAGTTTTCTTGCAAGCCTTTGGGCAACCATGCAAATAATTGTTCCGGCGAGTAACGAACCTTTAATCCCTAAATCCATTAATCTTGGAATAGCACCCACCGAATCATTGGTATGAAGAGTAGTAAAAACCTGGTGCCCGGTCATTGCCGCTCTTATCGTCATTGAGGCGGTATCTTTATCTCTCACCTCTCCGACGAAAATTATATCGGGATCCTGACGCATCATTGACCTGATACCATCGGCAAAATTCATTCCCGTTCCCTCTCTAACCCCGCTTTGCCTTATCAAGGAAAGCTGATATTCAACCGGATCTTCCAGAGTCATTATATTTACATTAATCGAATTTATAAATGAGAGTATAGAATAAAGGGTGGTACTTTTACCGCTGCCTGTAGGCCCGGTTACAATTATAATGCCTTCAGGGCGTTTCAAGAGGCGGAATAAAAGTTCTATATTATACTCCGAAAGCCCTAAATCTTTTAAAGAAACTAAAGCCTTAGCTTTATCCAATATCCTTGCGACAATGTTTTCACCATGAACCGTCGGCTGGGTTGAAACCCTAAAATCAACGGTTCTTCCCATTACGACATAAGAAATTCTTCCATCCTGAGGGCTTCTGGTTTCAGCTATATTCATGGAAGAAAGGATTTTTATCCTTACCGCAATTGCCGACCAATATTCTTTATGAAAGGTAAGGATCTGCATTAGCTGACCGTCAATTCTATACCTCAACCTTACAAAATTATTTTCAGGTTCCAGGTGAATATCCGAGGCTCCTCTTCTTATTGCGTCGAATAAAATTGCATCTACAAGTCTTACGGTAGGGTTCAAATACCCTTGGTCATCAGCTGATAAATTACGCCCCTTTTCAAGCTCAGCTTCAATTTCTTTTAAAATCCCCTCAACCTTCATTTCATATTCGTAGTATTGCTCAATTACATCGTTGATTTGCGATTCATTGGCATACTGAGCAACCACTTGGATATGTTTGTCAAAAAACCTTTTTATCTGATCGAAAGCTACAATATTATAGACATCGGTAGTCACTACGTGCAGTTTATCTCCATCCAGAGAGATCGGGAGAATCTTATATTGACTAGCTATTGTTTTTGGGATTTTTCTGATTAAATCTACATCAAGCGCAGTCGCTTTCAAATCTAAAGTTTCTATACCCGATGATTCGGCAAAAGCTTCGGCTAAAGCTGTTTCTGTTATGAACCCTAAATCAATAAGGGTTTTACCTAAATCCTGTTTATCTTTAGCTTCTTTCTGCTGCTTTAAAGCAACCTGCAACTGATCTTTAGAAATTAATCCTTTACTTAAAAGCGCTTCTTCCAAAGAAATAGTTACTTCTTTGGGATTAGAACCGGATGAATCGGAATAATTTAAGCTAGATATAAGTTCTTCACTTTCTGCAATGTTTGCCCCATGCTCTTTGAGTATGCGCATTGCTTTTTCATTGATCTCTTCAATTGCAGCATAAGTATTCTTTTTCTTCTGCTCAGGTGAGAACCCTTCGTCATCCGGACGATTATCATATCCCATACTCATCTTATATTACCCCCCGAGAAACCCCTTCTCTACTTTTAAGTATAATATAAATTTAGCTCTTAAGTAAACAATAACTTCATATATTATGTAGGCTACAATTAAATCAAGCAAAGTTTTTTAAAAATTATTAAATAGATTGTTTCTGATCTCGGTTACCAGAGAAGTAAGCAACTGGTTGCCGCTTAAGTTAAAACTTGAAGCATTTTGATAAGGGGAAGAATTTTTATTAGTGTTAAAAAAATTATTTACATTACGTTGATGTGATCTTTCCGAGGTACTAAGAACCATTCTTTTAAATTCCTGCTGTAATAATTTTGATTTTTTTTCCATACTCTTTTCAACATATTTTGTAATGTCCTTTTCTAATTTATGCATCGCGGCATTTATGTAGCTTTGTGTTTCTAACCAATGTTTATTTTTATTATTACTTTTCATATTTATCCTTTTTCTTCGGATAATATCTGCTTACTAGATTATACGGAAGTCCTCTCCTAAAAATTTATGTACTAATTTCAGTATATTACATTTTTAAAATATAAGCCGTAAGGAGGCGCAGTTGAGCCGGCTGCAGTTCTATTCCTAGCTGCAATAATTTCCTTCATCTTTTCAACATTCCATTCTCCCTTCCCTATTTTTACCAGCGTCCCGACAATTATCCTCACTTGATTATGTAAAAATGACGGTGCGGCAATGTTAATTAATACTTCATTGCAGTTTTCTAAAATTTTAATTTCATCTATAGACTTAATCGAAGTATCAGATTGACAATATACGGATCTAAAACTCGAGAGATCATGCTTACCGATCAAGAAATCGGCCGCTTCCTGCATATCGCGTATATTTAATTTTTTAATTACATGCCACGCTTTATTATTATCCAACGTTAAAGGAGAGCTTCTGTTAACTATCTTATAAATGTAGCTTCTTTGCTTTGCATCAAATCTGGCGTGAAAATCAGAAGCTACTTGCTCAGCTTTGATAATCGATACTAAATTAGGTTGCAGAAAATGATTCAGTGCATCTCTAATTTTATGCGGAGGGAATTCTTTTACCAAATCGAAGTGTGCAACTTGTGCATATGCATGAACTCCGGCATCGGTTCTTCCTGCGCCGTAAACGGTAACATTCTCCATAGATAACTTATAAATACTTTCTTCTATAAGCCCTTGAACTGAGATACCCGTCCTTTGGCGTTGCCAACCGACCAGGCCGGTTCCATCATACTCTATTGTAATCCTATACCGTTTCAATTTCACTACCGAATAAAATTTACTAAAACTACTTCATTAATTGTTCAATGTCTTCGCTTAAGATTATTTAGCAAAATTATTTACTTATATGAATAGAGAATATAGAATAATTATAAATTAAACGAGTACTTAAAATGTTAGCTGAGTCAAACAATGCCGAGGGCATTAAGTTTGGCAGGTCGATTAGAGGATTAGATTGGAAGTTTGAAGAAGGTTGCGAAAGGACAATTAGAACTTTATGCCAGAAACTTAATATTAATGAGGTTTTGGCTAGAATACTTTATAATAGAGATGTAAAAACTGCTGAAGAAGCGGAAAACTTTTTAGACCCTAAACTTAAAAACTTAATCCACAATCCATTTGCCTTAAAAGATATGGATAAAGCATCTAAGCGAATAATCGATGCTATTAATAATAAAGAAAAAATTTGTGTTTTCGGCGACTATGATGTGGATGGTGCTACTTCAAGTGCGTTACTAAAAAGATTCTTTAGAGATTTAAATATTGAAATCGGTGTCTATATACCGAACCGCCTCAAGGAAGGATATGGCCCCAATAAGCTGGCTTTCGACAAGCTTAAAGAAGAAGGTTATAGCTTAGTAATCACGGTAGATTGCGGAATAGTTTCCTTTGAGCCGCTTAAACATGCAAAAGATATCGGGCTTGAAGTAATTATAGTTGACCACCATTTAGGGATAGAACAACTGCCCGAAGCCATAGCCGTAATAAACCCTAACCGATTTGACGAAGATTTTCCTTATAAATATATGGCTGCCGTCGGAGTGGCATTTATGGTAACGGTTGCTCTAAGAGCTAAACTGAGAGAAGAGGATTGGTTTGTAAAAAACAATATAAAAGAGCCTGATTTGCTCAAACTTTTAGATCTTGTTGCTCTTGGCACCGTTTGTGATGTTATGATATTAAAAGGAGTTAATAGAGCATTTGTTACCCAGGGTCTTAAGATTATCGCAAAGCGCGGCAATGTAGGAATTGCTACTTTAGCTAACCTGGTTAAACTTGATTCCGAGCCGAAAGCACACCATTTAGGTTACGTTTTCGGCCCCCGTATCAATGCGGGAGGCAGAGTCGGTGAGGGTATACTGGGAACCTACCTTCTTTCTACCGAATGTCCTAAAGAAGCATATAATATTGCAATGCAGCTGGAAAAATATAATGAAGAAAGACGCTCTATCGAGATAAAAGCTTTAGAAGAAGCTATTGAACAGATTGAAAAAAACCGGCTTTATAATAATTCAATTATGCTGGTGCAAAGCAAGGATTGGCATATCGGAATTCTCGGCATTCTCGCAAGTAAATTAAAAGAAAAATATTCCAGACCAGCCGGAGTTATGGTAATAAAAGAAGATACCGCTAAAGGCTCGGCACGTTCGATCACAGGCCTTGATTTAGGCAGGGCACTGGCAAGCGCTAAAACTGAAGGTTTACTCCTTGAAGGCGGAGGTCATGCTATGGCCGGCGGGTTTACCGTTGAAATTTCTAAAATGCAGCCGTTTTGTGATTATCTGATTAATAAATTAGATATAGGTGCAGAGCCTTTCATTAAAGCAAAGGAATTACATATTGATCATGTTCTTTCCGTTGCTTCCGTGAACCATAAATTAATTGAAGATATCAACATAGCCGCGCCTTACGGTAGCGGCAACCCCGCGCCTAAATTCGCTCTTCATGACGTCATCATAACCCGTGCTCTCATAGTTGGCGGCTATCATGTTATGGTTATTGTTACCGATAAAAAAGTCGACAGGGGTAATAAAGTGCAGAAATGTATTTTATTTAAAGGCTCGGAAACGGATTTAGGACAATTTTTGCTGAATAGTATCGGCAAAAAAATTAACATTGCCGGTACTATTCAAGCGAGTAGTTTCGATAAAAATAAAATTGATTTTATTATAGAAGATGCATCCGTAAATGAATAAGTGCTTTAAAAATATTTTAGTTATCGGCGATGGGGCATGGGGCTCGGCACTAGCAATTACTGCGGCAGATAATATAGAAAAAGTAATTATATACAGCCGGGATTTAAAGGTAGTTGATTCAATTAACAAGAATAATATTAACCCAAAAAGCTTCCCTTCTATAAAGTTACCCACTAACATATCAGCAACCGATGAGCCTGCTTCTTTTAAAAAAGCGAAGTTAATTTTAATTGCTATTCCCGCGCAGGTTTTAAGAAAATTTTTATCGGATTTCAAGGAATATATTTCAAATAATGTTCCTATAGTCATCTGTGCTAAGGGCATAGAAAACAACACATTAAATTTAATGAGCGAAGTATGTAGGCAAATCATACCTCAGAACACTATTGCTATTCTTTCAGGGCCTAACTTTGCCAGTGAAATTGCCGTAAAAAAACTCTCGGCATCTCTTATTGCATGTGCACAGGAAGAAATGGGGGTTACCATTGCTCGTGCGCTCAGCAACCCTGCGTTCAGATGTTATTACTCAAATGATATTATAGGCGTACAAATTGCCGGAGCTGCAAAAAACGTGATTGCTATTGCGGCAGGTATTCTTGAAGGCTTAAATTTAGGAGAGAATGCCAAAGCAGCTTTAGTTACTCGCGGATTAAATGAAATAACCCGTTTATCAATTGCGCTCAATGGCAATTTGGAAACCTCGTTAGGTTTAGCGGGTATGGGGGATTTAATTTTAACCTGCGGCAGCAGAACCTCACGTAATATGAGTTTAGGGTTTATGCTTGCAAGCGGTAAACCGATCGGAGAAATCTTAAATGAAAACGGGACTTATGAAGGGTACCCTACCTCACACTCAATTAATGCATTATGCGAAAAATTAAACTTGGATTTACCTATATTTAAGGCGATATATAAGATTCTTTACCAAGGAAGCAATATAGAAAAAGAAATTGATCTACTGGTTAACCGCCCGCTTAAAGCCGAGAAGTTTTAAATAATCCTGCTTTAACTTTAGGCTTATTTTTCACCGCACTATAATAATAACTTATTTTATTAAGTTAATTAGTTAATCAAGTAATCAATATAAATTATATTTTTAAAATATAATATTTCATCTCTTATGACAGATATGCCGATTTTATTCCCTTCTTTAAACATTAATTGCAAAATAAACTTCTTAATATATAATATATTCAGAAAATTTATAATAAATGCCATGTATAGTATTTAAATTAATAAAAATTTATGAAATATTTATTAATTTTTATTAAAACTTTTTAATAAATATGAAGGAAGTACCTATGAAAGAATTAAGAGAAAAGTATGATAGTTTACGTTTTAATGACGCGGAATACTATAATAGTAAGAATAGACTTATATATACTCTTGAAAGTATAGAAATTATAGAAACCATAATCTTAAAAAACGAAAAGATTAACTCTATGGAAGAGGTGGCGTTTATATTATTAAATTTACAGTTTATCGGCTCAGCACAGGAACAGCTTGCTCGCAACTTTACTGAAAAGCATGTCAAACTTGCAAGCCTGAGTTTTGCACATGCAGAAGGGAAAACAAATAAAAATTGGTTTGGGCATGACAGATTAGCTATAGCTCATGCAACAAATATACAAGAGCTAATATCATATTGGTGCTCAGATAATCAATCAACCTTAGACTATATATTTAAACTAAAAGATACAATTAGAGAAACATTATGCGAAGGCCGTATTTTAGAAGAACCAAGCATATTAACGCTAAATAACAATGTAGAAATTAAGTTTGAAGCCGGGATGCTACCTTTAATATCCCAATCATATCAAGCACCGAATATTAGGAAAGCTTCTGATAAAGCATTATTTAATATTCGAGAAACATATAATTTAATTCGCCCCTTCATAGAACCTAATGATTTAAACCATGATACCTTTATTAAATCACCGCTGAGACAAGCTTTAATTTTACTTGCCGTACAGGTTATCTGGGAAAATCTTAAAGATTATATGCAAAAGAAAAGAATACATAATACTCCTGAGAACTGGCAGCTTTTAAGGGAACATAGAAATAGAATAGCACATGGTTTACTCTTTAGAAACTTAGTAAGGAATACAACTTTATTATGGGAAGATGTAATAAATTTACCCCATATCATTGATATAGAAATGATAGAACATACCTTAAAAGATAAATATAAGGATACTAAAAAACACGAAGATCTGAAAACAATAATTATAAAAACCGATTTAGCTACTAAAGAAAGAGGTAAAAATAAAGAAAAAGAGAAGGAAGTAGAAAGGGCGGTTGTAAAAACAAATCATATAAAGAAAGGGAAAGAAAAAGGAGATAGTCCCTATGGTGTTAACTTATTGTCTATACAATCGCCTGAAGAGATTAGAAGAGGCATAATAAGAGAAATATTCCTTAATCTTACGTCTAAGGATTATGAAGCTTTTACTGATAATATAAAAAGGATTAATATAAATGAACCCTTAATATTTGAGTTAAATGAAGAGGTAAGATATGAAGAACTTATAAGCGGTAGATCATCACGTATTCAAAAAAGATTGGAGCAAAGTAATAAAAAAATAAATTTTATTAGGGATCATCCGGAGCTGTACGCTAAAGAAAATTTAGATATAGATCAGCTTTTAAATTCAGAATCAAAGCTTGCTTATTTAAAAGAAATACTTTTAGAAGAAGCATTCGAACAATTTGGGTTAAATCAAGTTTATGCAGAGTATACTTTTGAGGTTTCTAAAGGATTTGTTTTTGATTTTAACCCCACGTTTAATTCAAAATGTAAAGTCCCTAAAAATTATGCTTTGCATATTTTGTCGTGGTGCCTTTTAAATGGGGACTTAAAAGCTGCTGGAATTTTGCTGGATCATGGGGCAAATATTAATATAACTGTTCTTGATGACTTTACATTTCCGCATTCCTTATTACATGATTATATTAATAGAGAACAAATTGAAGTAATAAAATTTTTATTAAAAAATGGTATAGACCCAAATATTGTTGATAACTTAGGTAATACTCCTTTATCTTTTGCTATCGATACAAATTATAGAGAAGCAATGAACCTGCTGATTAAATTTGGCGCTGATATTGAGTTTACTCCCCGACTTGACATAAAAAAGCTTATATCCACTCCTGGAAGTAAAGATTTTTTACATATAATGGAATCACCCTTTTGTAGAAGTTTAAAAGGAGAACTTGCGATAACGGTTGACCTAATTAAAGCGGTCATCTCTCAAGATGGTTTAGAGAAAATGAAACGAGTTTTATCTGCTAAATCATTAATACTCACCCCGGGGCGTAGAATTTCTACGGATAGCGTTGGGTTCGCATTACATTATAATATTAAAGCATCAAAATTAATTACTACACTTGCAGAAATTTGCATCTATTCTGTAAGTGAATATAGAGCTTTATATGAAGCTATATTGCTTAATAATTCCGAAGGTATTGCGCAATTCTTTGTTGATAAAAATTCTCAAATGATTTGTAATATTTTTAAATATAAAATCCCTATTTTTTTAAGTCATAGAGCAGAATCAGAAGTTAACCCTTTAGGAAAAGAAGGATTAAGCATCTTACAGTTTTCTCAAGCAATGGATTACCCGCAAATAACTGAACAACTTAAACAAATATTTAGCGAGGCGCTTAACGGCATTAAAGCCTTAACTTTTACCGAGCGCCTAGATAATGAAAAAGGAAAACCTGATTCATATAGAGGAGTATAGCAAAGTATATTACATGAAGTTATGCGGCTACAGGCAGTTCAAACTGCTTGAATACAGCGGATAATGCGCTCACCAATTCATCCATCATCTGCTCGGTATGGAACGGGGTTGGGGTAATTCTCAACCTTTCTTTTCCTTTCGGTACGGTCGGGAAATTAATGTGCTGAACATATAATCCATAATCTTCAAGTAACCTGGTTGATATCATTTTTGATAAAATCGGGTCTCCGATATGGACAGGGATTATATGAGTTTCATTTTGATAATATTGTATTTTAACCTTATCAAGCTTCTCTTTTAACTTACTTACTACTTCCTGATGCTTTTTACGTTCAAAATCGGATGTTTTTAAATGTCTGATACTTTGAGTGGCAGCAGCAGCAACCGCAGGCGGAAGCGCAGTGGTAAAAATAAATCCGGGCGCGTAGCTTCTTATTGCATCAATAATTACTTTTTTTCCTGCAATATACCCGCCGATTACCCCATAAGCTTTTGCCATGGTGCCTTGAATAATATCCACCCTATCCATTACCCCTTGCATTTGGGCAATCCCTGCTCCCCTCTCCCCATATAATCCGACTGAGTGGACTTCATCAATATAAGTGAGGGCATTATACTTTGCTGCAAGATCACAAATCTCTTTAACGGGAGCAATATCCCCGAGCATCGAATAAACCGATTCGAATAAAATCAGCTTCGGTCGCCAAATTTGGGTTTCTTTTAAGCTTTTTTCCAGATCTTCAAGATCATTATGTTTAAATACTTTCTTCTCAGCTCTACCATCTTTAACTCCGTGTATCATGGAAGCATGATTAGCTTCATCCGAAAACATAACTACATCGGGTAAAATTTTAGTAAGTGTTGAAAGCGTTGCCTGATTTGCCACATAGCCGGAAGTAAAAACTAAAGCCATTTCCTTTTCATGCAACTCGGACAGTTCTCTTTCAAGCTCAACTATAGGCATACTGTTTCCAGAGATGTTCCTGGTGCCTCCGGCACCCACACCCATAACTTTTGCTGTTTCCACCATTGCTTCAACAACTTTAGGGTGACGACTCATACCTAAATAGTCATTACTACACCATACAGTTATCATTCTATTCAGCCGTGGACAAAACGCTTTAGGCGACGAGTTTTCCGAATATTTTAACTCGGTAAATACTCTGTATCTCCCTTCGTCTTTCACCTTATCTAAGGCTTGCTGAAAAATTTCTAAATACTGCGGCATAATATCATAAAATAAAAAAGGCAGAAAAACACTAACACATTTTCCCGCCTTATGAAATCAAAAAATAATTTTTATTACTCTTTTGTTACAGAAACCTTTACAGCTTTCTTTTGAGAGATTTTAAATGCCACAAAAGCCAAAGTTGCAGCATAACCAAAACATGGGTCTAAAAGTTGAATACCGTGATGGTGTTCAAATGCACCCGCTAAAATCCCGATAGATGATAATACCAGCATTGCTGTGTTTATTTTAGCATTTTCTAAATTTTTACCCAGTAGTGATGCTAATTTTGGTGCAACTGCAAGCGCAAGAATTGCTGCAAGCGGTGCTACATGAAGAAAATTAATTATTGTTTCGAACATATTATGGTCTCCTTGATTAAGTATGTGTATATTTAATATAAATCTGTCTAATGCGCAATTATATATTATTAAAATATATTGACTCATTTATAATTTCAACCTTTGCTTTGATAAATTTTACAGTTAGTGCTATCATACCAGGCACAAAAATGATTTTATTTGTATATGACTTTATTACAACCCATACGCGGCACACATGATATAATGGGTGCAGATGTTAAATTACACAATCATATAACCGAAACTGCTTATAAAATAGCTCAGAACTACGGTTATGAAGAAATACAAACTCCTATATTCGAGAGAAGTGAAGTTTTTCATAGAACTTTAGGTGATACTTCCGATATTGTAAGTAAAGAAACATATACTTTTATCGATAGAGATAAAACCGGTATAACTTTAAGGCCGGAATTTACCGCAGGCATTGCAAGAAGTGTAATTTCTAACGGGTTAACTCAAAACTTACCTCAAAAACTCTTTTCTTCGGGAGCATTATTTCGTCATGAGCGTCCGCAAAAATGTCGTTACCGTCAGTTTCACCAGATTAATTTTGAGTATATAGGTGCTAAAACCGCTTATTCCGACATAGAAACCATAGCACTTGCCAATGAGGTTTTAAGTAAGCTTGGTTTTAACGAGGAAATTACTCTTGAAATCAACACTCTTGGCGATCTTGCAAGCAGAGCGGAATATAAAAAAGCTTTAGTTGCATATTTCAGCAAATATAAAGACAGACTTTCTTTTGACAGCTTGCAGAGATTAGAGAAAAACCCGCTTCGCATATTAGATACTAAAGACGAAGAAGATAAAAAAATCGTTGCAGATGCTCCGCTCCTTTTAGATTATCTTAATGATGAATCTAAGGAGTATTACTACAAGCTGCTGGATGGTATTAAAAAACTAGGTATAAATTATAAAGAAAACCCTAAGATAGTCAGGGGAATGGATTATTATACTCATACCGTATTTGAATTCACTACTACCGAACTCGGCAGTCAAGGTACTGTTCTTGCCGGCGGCAGATATGACGGATTGGTTGAAATCATGGGAGGGCCTTCAATTCCTGCAATAGGCTTTGCAGCAGGGATTGAACGCTTAGCTGAACTTATAAAACTTAAAGGCTTTAATTCGCCTATCGATAAAAATTTTTACTTTATTGCAATCGGTGAGGTTGCCGAGCAAAATGCATATGTGTTATTAAATAATTTGAGAAAAGCCGGGTTTAGAATATTTGCAGAGTATAGCGGCAATATTTCAAAAAGATTTAAGAAAGCTAACTCTCTAAATGCCGTAGCTACTCTTATCTTCGGTGATGAAGAATGTATAAAGAATGTAATAAAAGTTAAAAATATGATTTCAGGAGTTGAAGAAACAATTCCTTTGGATAAACTAAATCAATATCTAGGAAAATTTTAGGAGAAACAGGGTGAGTGCTCACATAATAGTATTAGGAAATGAAAAAGGCGGCAGCGGTAAAACTACTTCAGCAATGCATTTAATCATCAGCTTATTAAAACTTGGGTTTCGAGTCGGATCAATTGATATTGATTCCAGACAGCAATCTTTAACTCGCTATATAGAGAACAGAGCGCTTAGTAAAACTAAGAACAATCTTAATTTAGAAGTCCCTGAGCATATAGTAATTGCTAAAAGCAAAAACCCTAACATAATTGAAGGGAATAAAGAGGAAGAGGAAAAGTTTTTAAGCGCACTTAATAAATTAAAAGAAAACAATGATTTTATTGTTATTGATACTCCCGGAAGTGATGCGCCCTTAAGTCGTATTGCTCACTCGTATGCCGATACCTTAGTCACCCCGATAAATGAAAGCTTTATTGATGTAGACTTATTGGGTAAAATCAGTGCAGATAATTTGGAGGTAATAACACCCGGGATTTATAGCGCAATGTTTTGGGAACAAAAATTAAGAAAAGCTGCTAGAAATCGTGGAGAAATAAGGTGGGTGGTAGTTAAAAACCGAGTATCCTCTCTTGATACGTTAAATCGGAGAAATATTGAAGCTTCCCTAGTTAAGCTTGCGAAAAAACTCGGTTTTATTGTAGCTCCGGGGTTCAGTGATAGAGTAATCTTTAAAGAACTTTTCTTACACGGCCTTACCTTACATGATGCGGGAACAACTAATTTAGTTAGAATAAACACCTCTATGATAGCAGCAAGGCAGGAACTTAGAGAATTTATTCAAGCATTAAAAATAAAGGAAATTGCTGAAAAAATTGCCGCTTAAAGATATAAATTTTTTAATTGATCAAATTAAGTAGAGTTACTTTTAAAGCAACTCTACTGCCGGTTTTATATTATTATTTATGATAAGCAATTAACTGTGAAGCAGATTATTCACCATAAGAGCATACAAAGGTATAGTAAAATAAGTTGAATATCTAACGCGTTTATATAAATACAATAAGTTAAGTTTAATATGACTATATAGCCTGCAACTGAAAATCAGATAATAAAAATAGTAAGAGGCACGCGCCTCGCGGCCATTTATAGTGCGTGCGCTTTATAAATGACATAGTCATTTATACGCAAACCTAGTTTGATTTTTTATAGTTTAACTATGCTCCATGTATGTAGAATATTCAACTTAATGTACTATATACGGTTTTAGTTTTTTAATTCATAAATATCAAAATATTTACTCTCAATTTATCTAAATAGAATAATAATACAAAAGGAGTTTTTTGGAAAATCTCTCAAATTCCTCTGGATACTGATTTATCACTTTTTTCTTCATTTTCTTTACGTTTCTTTCCTGCTTGTTTATTTATGATATCGCTGATAAATTTAGGTTTTTCTCCTTTATCTATTTTCTCTTCAGTTTTTAAACTTAATATCTGCTCATGAGGCCTTTTTTTTCTGGAGATTTTTTCTGATTGCTTCTCAGGAGCTACTTTTTCTTTTTTGGAAACAGTTTTATTTTCAATATTGAATTTCTCAATACTATCCGAAATCATACTTAATTCTTCTGTTGATTTTGAAAATGTTTTATTTTTTAATGCTTCTATTTCACTTTTTAATAATTCATTTTCTACTCCGGTTTGTTCTTTTTCATTATTAGCTTTTGTTAAAGCTTCCTCTAACATTTTACTTTTCTCAAAATAATAATTTTTTGTAATATCTCCTTTATATTCTTTAGGTATTTCTGACCCATACTTTTCATCTATACATTTAACAAATTCATCATAATGCCTTTTTATCGCATACATCAGCGGTGTTTCATGCTCTAAATTAGGAAAATGCGGATCAAGCTTACATGTATTTACTAAGAACTCAAACGTGGAGATTTTATTTCCTAAAACGGCAAAATGAACCGCGCTTTCACCGAATTTATTTGCTGTAAATTTATCAAAACCATGGTTTACAAGAACATCAATTATATCATTTTGCCCCAAATAAGCAGCTAAATGCAATGCCTTTCGACCTCTATTATCAATGGTATTCTGAAGCAAAGGCAATACCTTCTGCTTGGAAGCCTTAGATAATATTTTCTCCAGCTCTTCTTTATCACCTTTTTCTATATAAGAAAAAAACTTATCTTTAGTTCTATTATCCAAAATTTTATTTTTATCCAGCATGCTTTGTACCCAAATTGATATTTACATTAATTTAAATACAATAAAATATTTAAAAAATAAATAAGAACACTAAATAAATTTTAGCTTTTTTATAAATCGGCAATAGTATTAGTTACCTAAATAATATTAATAAGAATGTATTACGTTTGTAACCACGCCCCAAATCACTATACTTTCTTTATCAGTGATATCTATCGGCTGAAATTCGGAATTCTCAGGAAGAAGCAAGATTTTTTCCTTATCTTTATAAAGTCGTTTTACCGTCAGCTCACCTTCAATTGCCGCGATCACTATTTTACCGTGCTGCGGTTCCAAACTTCTATCGACTACTAAAAGGTCATCAGGGTGTATTCCGGCATTAATCATTGAAAGACCGGTAGCACGTACCAGATATGTTGAATCAGGGCTCTTCACAAGGTATTCATTTAGGTCAAGCATATTTTCAATATTATCATCCGCAGGTGAAGGGAATCCGGCCGCTACCTTAGAGCTATAGAGGGGTAATCTACAAGGCGGGCGGTCAAGTATGGTTAACACTTCCTCAATCCGGGTAACCGGCACTCTTATCGGTTTAGTCGGCTCGCCGTATTTACTCCCTGCCCCGCGCGGCCTACCTGATCCTTCTCTTTTTCCGCCCCATATAACATTCATATACTAACCTCAATATTCTACGATTTATTTCCAAACAAATAGTTTTTATAATATAGATTATCGTACATTATTCAAGTTAGTTTTACATTAATTATTTTTAAAACAATATAAAGTTTATTTGCCGTAATTAACCTGAGCTTCTTACAATTAAACGGTATACTCAAAACTATAAACCATATACAAAGTATACCGGTTTAAAATTATTTACATTTTATTTATAAACCGTAAGCTGCGAAAGCATCATCAAATTTTGTTTTTTGGCGTTTTGCTTCAGCACTTTTGATTTTTTTGACCCAACCGGTTACTATTTCTTGCGATGGAGGACAATAAAGTTCTTTTAAGCTTTTATTACCTCTGGTTTTTTCAATTCTTTCTACTAAATCTTGGGGAATATTACCTTCTTTTTTATGGTAATAAAAATTTTCTTTAAAGACCGAACGATTAGGGTTACCTCTTAACCCCTCATTAAAAAGTTGAAGCAAACTATCAGTTAAGGATGGTATATGGCGAGCAGCCTTGTTGAGCAATTCTTTGGTACTTTTACATTCTATTGAAGATGTCACTGCTTCAATTTGAGGATCGTTAGTAAATAAATTTACATCCGGCCTGATTAAATATCCTATCCAATCTATGCCTTTAAGTGCTGCGCGTTCTAATAGACTTGTACCGTATTGATCTTTTATATTAATATCTGCATCTTTATCCAGCAAGCATTGAATAAGCTCTCCGTCTTGAGGACTAGCTTTACTTATTCCTACCTGCATTAAGGCAGTATTGCCTTTATTATCCTGTAAATTTACATCAGCACCTTTATCAAGCAAGCATTTTACAATTTCCAAATGCGCCCCCCTTACTGCGTACATTAATGGCGTCATACCCCTATTATTCTTTTTATTTATATCAGCACCGTTATCCACTAAGCACTCTATAATTTTTAAGGCTTTTTGCTTCGCAAAATGTATCAATGCTGTTTTATTCTCAACATTCTTTACTTCTAATCTTACAACCTCTAAAATCCCTTCCTCGACAGCATACATTAATGCTGTATTACCCTCGCTATCAGTCGCATTTATATCTTGACCTCGGGTTATAAGCTCTTTTACTTTTTCGCTATTTTGGTTTGCAGCATCTATAAACAGCCTAATACTAAGCTGCGTAATATTGTTGTTATTATAATAATTTCTCATTTTTCATTATGTATAATTAAAAAAGCATTATAACACTCCATTTAGCAGTATATAACTGCATTTTATTTAAAACTTCGTTAAGGTTATCTACAATTTGTATTACAAAATTTATGCTTGGAAGGTAACAATTTAAGGTTAAACGTAAGAAATATCGAATGATGTCTATAAATAATATTATGAATATTTCAATTTAAATATACTCTTTTTAAAGAAAATTAAATTTTTGTTAAGGCTTTGAACAATAAAGAAAATCTATTAATTTTCATAAAGCAAATTGACTTTCTCATCATTGAAATTTTCTTAATAGAATATTACTTAGTAACAAAATTAAAATTACTTATATGTAGGTTTTCAGGTTGAGTTAATAAACGTTTATTAGCTCATCCCACCTGGTCGTATACCTTGGAGATAATAAATCAGCCTTTACCTTCCATTCTTTCTTAACGCCTTCAGCTGCATGCTGCACTAAGCGCTTACCGAATTTTTTATTTAGTTCATCAACCGCTTCCATAAGAGCAGCCGATCTTAACCCCCTCTCTACGTTATATTCCTCCGTTATATCCCGCTGAAGGTAATTTTCCCTTACTATATCTAGTAAAACTACTCCTGCTTTTTTATACTGGAATCCGCGCTTATATATTGCTTCCAGGCCTTTTATTGCCGCACTAATAAGCGCACCCGTATCTGAAGTCGGATAGGTAAGTTCAATTAGTTTACCCTTGTTATGTTGTGTAGTATCTCTAAAACGATCAGTCCTGATATAAATATATATCCCATATGCTTTAGAGTTTTGCCTTCTTAGCTTTCTTGCAGCATTTGCCGTATATGAAGCAATTGCTTCCCTTAACTCACTTAGCTCGCTTACACTCCTGCCAAATGTGCGGGTAGAAGATATTGATTTCTTGGTCTCAATCTCTTCAAGCTCTAAACAGGATAGCCCTTTTAGTTCATATATTATTCGCTCAATCACCACCGAGAAATGCTTCCTAATAAAAGTAGCACTTGCTAGTTTCAAATCATAAGCAGTTCTGATCCCGAATTTAAGTTCTAATTTCATACCCCATTGATTACCGATACCCCAAACCTTATTAATATTTAAAGCTTGCAAAGTTAAATTAATATCTTCTTCATGCAATAATCCAAATACTCCGTTCTCAGATTTTTTAGCTACTTCTCCGGCTGCTTTTGCCAAAGTCTTAGTATAACTGAGACCAATTGAAACCGGTATCCCTGTCCAAAGCATTACCTTGCCTCGAAGCATTACACAAAATGCAAGAGGGTCAGCTATGCCGGTTAGATCAATGAAGGCTTCATCTATTGAGTATATCTCAATACTCGGTACAAATGCTTCGAGTGTAGCCATAACTCTTCTTGAGATATCCCCGTAAAGTTCAAAATTAGAAGAGTGAGCAATTATTTTATGTCTTTTACATAAAGCTTGAAATTTAAAATAAGGGGCACCCATCGGTATGCCGAGCAATTTTGCTTCATTTGAACGGGAGATAACGCAACCATCATTATTAGATAAAACTACGACAGGTTTATCTATATAAGATGGACTGAACAATCTTTCACACGAAACATAAAAATTGTTACAGTCCACTAATGCAATAAACCTCTTCATTGTATTTAAAATCTATGGATAACCGCAGTTACAACTCCCCATACCGATATGTTCGGCTTATTTGTAATATCAATGGCGTTGTAATCATCGTTTTCCGGAAGTAACAATATGCTGCCGTTATCGTTATAATATCTTCTCACTATCAACCCTCCTCCGAATGTCGCCACCACAATCTTACCGTTTTCCGGCTCAACGCTTCTATCGACAATTAATAAATCACCCGGATATATACCGACATTCATCATTAGCACCCCAACTGCACGCATGAAATACGTAGAAGGAGGATTTTTAACCAAGCAATCAGTAAGATTGATTAAGTCCTCTACAAACTCATCGGCAAAAGCAGGCGAACCCGCTGCAACCTTAGAGCTGAAGAAGGGCAAGGTCATAGAATTATATCCTGAAAAGAAGAATTTCTTTTCCATCATATTGATAGGATCTATGTATTCCTCCACATCTTCCTTGCAATTAATATCCGCATTAATAAGTAGCTTTAATTCAGTTTTTAATGTATTTAAATTATTATGCATATCATTCCTCGGTATGTTTCCAATTTATGTTTTTTATTATATATGATATCCGTACACTAATCAAGAAGAGATGTGTTAAATATCGAAGACTGCTTAAATTATAAGTTTGAAAATCGTTTAAAGCGGATATATAACCCTTTAAATAAAAAATAACTTATTATTAAAAAACTATGAGACATCAAGAAATAACGTTAATTCAACTAGCGTCCTTAGGAAAAACGTATGAAATTGAGACCTTAATAAGAGAAGAAAAAGATATTAATATAAAAGCTCGAGGGTTTATTAATGGTCAACCTTATACGGCGCTAATCGCTGCCGCTGAAGCAGGCCATGCGAATGTGGTAGAAATATTATTAAACAAACATCAAAAACCCGGCATTGTAAACAGGATGCTCAGCTGGCTTGCAGGGACATCCCAGGATGAATATATTATTGCTTTAGGTAAAGCGGCACGCAATGGCCATTTAGGAGTAGTAAAGTTACTGCTGAAGCAAGGTTTAGATTTAAATAAACAAGCTAAAGATGGTGAAACACTATTGATAACCGCAGCTAAAAGCGGTCATGACGAAATAGTTAAAGAACTTTTAAGTAAAGGCGCAGATTTCAATCTAGAAGACAAAAGTAAAGGCACCGCCTTAATATACGCCGCCGAACACGGACATAGAGAAACATTGGAAATACTTTTAGAGAAAAAATTAGCAAAAAGCTTTTTTACAAGAATATTTGAACCCTTATTAAAATGGTTTATAAAACCGAATGATAATAATACCGAATACAGCAAAGCTTTTCTAAAGGCAATAGAAAATGACCATAAAGAAACAGCGGAAATGTTGCTGAGTAAAGGTTTGAATATAGATATTCAAGGGGAGTTAGGTTATAAAACACTAATAGCCGCAGCAAAAACCGGTAGCGTAGAGCTGGTAAGTATTGCTTTAAATAACGGCATAGATCCCGATAAGCAAGATAAGTTTGGTTACACTGCATTAATGTACGCTGCAGAAAACGGTCATATAGAAGTGGTAGCAAAACTATTAAACAAGAAGGCTAATATAAATGCTTACCGCAATGATAATAGAACAGCATTAATGCTTGCAGTGAAAAAAGAGTATAAGGAAATAGTAAAATTATTATTAGATAATGATGCTAATCCAAATACAAGGGATGTATTTAGTTTTAAAACTTCATTAATAATTGCAGCCGAGAATGGAAATTTAGAGATAGCAGCATTACTTATAAAAGCAGGAGCTGATATTAATATTACAGATAATCACGGCAGAACAGCTAAAGAACTGACGGGAAATATTGATATAAAAAAATTACTTGAAAAGTTTGATGCTTATAAGAAAGAGCAGAAAGAAAAGATGCCATCGTTATTAAATATAACAACTCAATATATTTCTAACCGTCTAATGAAAAATCAGGATTTTAAAAAATCTTATGAAACTTACAAAGAGAAATCCAAGCTTAACTTAGAAGCAATTGAATTGATTAATGATTGTATACCTAATAGAGCTTTAAACACCGTTACACCTTATGATCCTACTAAATCCATGGTAAATAACTGGGTTGCTCAGATAGATGGCGAAAAAAAATTATTTGAATACTCTTTCGCTGGAAAAACAAAAGAAATTAAGTATTTACTAAGGAGTGTAGAGAAAATTAATGTCAATGTTCAAAGTAACTGGCCGATCAACTCAAGTTATACACCATTAATGCTGGCAGCCATCAGGACTTCAAAGCTTTGTTATGCCGCTATGTTAATGCTTGTAATGACAGGTCACCTGACATTACATGAGTCAGAAAACACAAACCCTATTAAAACAGTAGCAACTCTATTAAAAGCAGGGGCGGATCCGGATATAATGAATAATAAAGGCCAAACGGCCAAAGACCTCACTCAATCAGAAAATGTTAAGCAACTGCTTGAAAAGGTTTCAGAATACAGAAAAATCAAGCAGGAAAAAGCAGCAGCTCAAGGAGTACCGTTTTCAATAAACAAGAAAAAAATAAGCAGCTGGGCCAAACAAATAGAGCAGGAAAACACCGCTTCACAAGACATGCAGCTTAACTGATAGAACTCTTCTTTAGCTTCATTAATCAATTTATTTTATGTTATCTACTTGAATGCTGTCTATATTTAAATTAAACTAAATTTAAATAGTTAAGTATTTGGAAATGAAAGCATTTAATTCTTATGACGCTGTGAAGAAGTTAACTGATAGAGGGGTTCCTGAGGATCAAGCAAGTGAGATTATTAATGCCATTATGGTTAGCAAAGAACATAGTTCGACTAATGATACAGCTAACAATCAGGGCACAAAAGTAGAACAGGAGCTCGCTTTAATCAGAAAAGATATTGAAATACTTAGAAGTGAAATAGCTACTAAATCCGAACTCAGTGAAATAAAAACCGAATTGGTGGAGATTAATTCGGAACTCAAACAGGATATCGCAAATACAAGGGTAGAGATAAAGCAGGAAATAAATGATTCAGTAAATGAACTTAAGCAGGAAATCGCAAGCACCAAAGCTGAGATAAAACAGGGAATTATTGATTCTACAAATCAACTTAAGCAGGATATCAGCAGCGCAAAACAAGAAGCTTTTGAAGCAAAGTTAGAGATCAAAGAAATTAAAAGAGATTTTCTGAAATGGATTATACCTTTTTTTATTGCATTTGCAGTGGTTATTATCGTTAAGAATTTTCCTATTTAGGCATGTCTATTCCCCTCTCGCTTAATCCTAAATTTTTATAGTAAATTAAGCTATAAATCTGACAACAAATACTCTTAGCCTATTGGTTGTACAAAAAATGATATACATAAAAATTATTTAATAACTTTTATGAGCGCTATCCCTTTAAAGGGAGAGAGGGGTGAGCTACTATTAATTTAATTAATTTTCGATAATAAATCATTAGGGTTGCCTGAAGTTTTATTCAAATAAATGTGTAAGATATTCAATTCAATTCAATTCAATTTAATTTATCTGACATAGAATGCATTTAAGCAAAATTTTGTTTTAGCCAACGAAATAAATTTTTAAATAGCCCGTCATTATTTGAACTTCTTAAACCGAACGGGTCCATGGAATTCTCCGTTTCGGTTAAGTGTACCAACATCCCAACCGGAGTCGCAAATGAAACTCCGCTTGAATTTTCTCCCAATCCTTCAAGTTTTATCGGGTAGCCTACCCTAACGGTTTTAGAAAATATATGCCCGACCAACTCTTTCATACCGGAAAGTTGGCAAGCCCCCCCTGTGATAACTATCTTATTTCCACCCTGCCTACTCACTCCGCTTTCATCTAGCTTGTGCTGTATAATCTCTAAAATCTCTTCAACTCTGGCACGGATTATTTCAATCAGCATAGTTTTAGGTACAACATTCATCTCACTATCATCATCATCAGTTAAAGGAACCTCTACAATTTCCCGCTCATCAGAGGGAGTTACAATAACTCCGCCATAAAGGTTTTTTACCCGCTCTGCATTAGTAAAATCAGTGCAAAGCCCTCTTGCAATATCATTAGTAACATTAATTCCACCAAGCGGAACCCCATCGGTAAAAATTAAATTACCTCTGCTAAAAACTGAAACCGAGGTACAACTACCTCCGAATTCAATTAAAGTTACCCCTAAATCCATTTCATCAGCGGTTAGGCATGATATCCCGCTTGCATAAGCCGAAGAAATATAACCCTCCACTTCCAGTTGGCATCTTGCCGCACAATTAGCAATATTTAACAATGTACTTGCTTGCCCGGAAATAATATGGAAATCACAGGAAATTTTATTACCGTACATACCAAGGGGGCTTTCAATCCCCCTATTCCCGTCAAGCATATAATCATACGGAAATGAATGAATGATCTCTATTTCCTGGTCGTTATATTTATCGATCACTTGGAAAAGCAACTTATTTAATATCTTCTCATTTATTTCATGCCCGGTCACCACCATTTCAGATGGCACTCTATGTGAAATTAAATTATTGGAAGTCATCCCGATATAAATCTTCTGTATGCTTTCGCCGGCGAGTTTTTCAGCCGCTTCTACCGCGTAAATGATTGATTTTTCGGTTGCTTTAATATCAGTTATAATTCCGGCTCTAATGCCGTGGGATGCATGATGCCCGACGCCGAGTATTTCAATTCTCCCTTGGGTACCCATTCGAGCTATAAAACAAACTACCTTAGAGCTTCCGAGATCTAATACAGCCACAATGTTACTTCTTTGTTTAGGCATAATTTATGCTTCCCGTTATCCGTCTTTTGATTTGTATTCAATATAAATTTTATCAGGGATGAGCCTTAAATCAATAACACTCAAATCATTATTTTTATATTTAACTATATTTGCAAGAATTTCCAATGATTTCTCTACATTAACTTCCGGCAACTTCACTTGTAAATCTCCTTGTAAGTAAAGATCCCACCTTCTATTACCAATTTTAATAATTGATAATACCTGGTTTGATAATTTGTTATGAAACAGCATATCTTGAATAGCATGATAATCTTTATTAGCATCTTCTCCTACTATCAGCAAATAGCCGGTTTTAAGGCTATTTTCCGATACTTTTTCTATAACAAACCCGCTATGGTCAACCAAATAAAACTTTCCTTTATGCCACCAAATCGCACTCGGCACTCTTTCTTTAATTGAAATTTTTATTTTTGACGGAAATATCCTACTTAAGCTTGCTCCTTCAATCCAAGGATTGGTTTTAAGCTTTTCTCTAAGAGAGATTAAGTCTATATCAAATATATTTTTAACTTCATCTAATTCGGCAGTTTTTAGAACTTGATTATAACTTAGTTTATTTACTCCTAATATTTCAACCTCATCCAAAGTAAAAGCTTTCTGTTTTAAAAACTTATTCGGCAAGCTTGAGATATTTTCAAAAGCACCATGAGGAAAAATGTAATAACTGACTATGCTTAAAAAAACTAAAGTAAAAATTTTCAGCTTAAAAGTTCTTAGTCTTTGTGCTTTTGCTTTAAGCAAAGTTTGTCGTGATTTAATTTTATAAGTTTGCTGCTTCATTTTTTAATTAATTTCATACTTAGCATCACTTATTAACTGCTCCACTAAATCTTTCATAGTTAGGCCAACTCTTAATATCAGATCCGGTACCATTGAATACTTGGTAAGCCCAGGGTGCGTGTTAATCTCAAGGAAGTATAGTCCTTCGCTACCTTGGTTTTCATTATATCTGAAATCGCATCTGCTTACTGTTCTGCACCCCAGTGCTTCATGTACGACTTCAGCATATTTTAGCGCTTTTTTATAAACATCTTCGGGAATTTCCGCCGGAAATATATGATCGGTAACCCCATCGGTATATTTTGCTTCATAATCTAAAAACTTGACTTTCGGTCTCAGTTCAAGCACACCTAAAGCTCTGCCGTTAAAATATGCTACACTTAGCTCTTTACCGGGAATAAATTCCTCAATTAAAAGCTGATTACCATACTTCCAATCTTTATAATCAAACTGGAAATTATCACCTTCTTTTATGATATGCACACCCAAACTTGAACCTTGCTGCACAGGTTTAATTACATACGGTTTTGGAAATAAACCCTCTTTAGCTTTAGATGCTTCGACTACTTCTTCTAAGGTAACAACTTTTCCGGGCGCAACCTTAACACCCCTGCTTGCCACTATTTCTCTGGTCATCCTTTTATTAATCCCAATCGCAGAAGCCATAATTCCTGAATGCGTATAAGGGATTTTCATAGTTTCCAATACCCCTACTATAGCGCCGTCTTCTCCATAAGTTCCATGTAACGCATTAAACACAACATCAGGCTTGACCTCAGCAAGCTTTATTGCAAAATCTTCTTTCGGATCTATAATACTCACCTTATATCCTAGCTCATTTAGAATCTTAACGACTTCTTCGCCTGACATTATAGAAACGTCATGCTCGGCTGATAGTCCGCCCATTAATACTGCTACATGCTTAAACTTATTACTCATATATTTTTTTCTTCCCTCTCATAGTATTGGAATTCTTCCAAATAATTTTTGAGCACTCCTTGCTCATGAAAAATATTTTCTGCTTCTTTTAAATCCTTAGGCAGTAATTGTAAAGCATACTGTTCATCAAATGCATTTCCATAGATTCTTTCATAATATAGATTCTCATTTTTCAAACCATGCAATGCCCCGATTAATATAAAAGCAATCACTTTTTCAAGCGATGCATTTGCCGAAGGCACCCTAAGTTCGATTCTTCTAAACTCAGGTTTACTATCAGGAACCCTAATTGCGGTTGTTCGGTTATTTCCTCCCCAACTAATATTAATTGGAGCCATAAATTTTGCACTAAATCTACTAAAATCTTTCTCACCCCCAAAAAAATATATTCCTTCCCTTATAATATCAAGTATTCCGTATATGCATTTCTTTAATTCGTAACTCTGATTGGTATCAGCTAATGAAAAAATTTTTTTCTCTTCTTTATTAAGAAAATTTAGATGTACATGCAGTGAAGAACCATAATCCTTCGGGAACGGCTTCGGGTCAAAATTAACCAAGAAACCGCATGCTTTGGAATAATTTCCTAAAATGGCTTTCAGCTCCTCCAGGTAAGTTGTCAGCATGGGTAGATCAGAGGTATAGTTTGAATGCACCTCAAATTGCCCCCTTCCCTTCTCTTCTTCAAGTATTATGTTTTGTTCAGCCAAAAGCTGCCTAAGCAGAGAAGCTTGAGGATGATCAATTTGATTACCCTTTAAATCAGTAAGATAAAACTCAAGTTCAAAACCGATTTGAGGAGTAAGGTTGAGAGTAGAAAAAAGCTCATCCTGCAAATTAAGAATGAGCTTTTTTAAATTTCCGGTAACCACAACTTATTTTATTTCTGAATTTATCCAATCACTTAATGTACTCTTAGGCATAGATCCAACTTTTGTCGCAATATGCTTGCCGTCTTGGAACAGCATTAACGTTGGTATGCCGCGAACGCCCATTTTAGTCGGGGTATCCGGGTTTTCATCAATATTCATTTTTAATACTTTAACTTGGTTTTCAAATTCGGAAGCAATTTCATCAACAATCGGGCTCAGCTGCCTGCATGGACCACACCATTCTGCCCAAAAATCAACTAATGCATATCCTTTATGTTCTTTTACTTCTTTTTCAAAAGTTGTATCGGTTACTGAATTTGACATTATTAAGTCCCTATTAATACATTTAAACTGATTAGATGCTATTTTAAATAGGTTATATTGTCAATACGCGCTTGAAAGTATACGAAATAGTGATATAAGTTTACAAATTAATATATATATTTTAGAGATTCATGGCTAAAGAAGAATTACTTGAATTTAAAGGAAAAGTAGTAGAGCTTTTACCAAACGCGACTTTTAGAGTGCTTCTTGAAAACGGGCATGAGATTATTGCTTATACTTCCGGAAAAATGAGAAAAAACAGAATCAGAGTTTTAGCCGGTGATGATGTTACCGTGGAAATGACTCCTTACGATCTTTCTAAAGGAAGAGTGAAACATAGACATAAAGACGGCATACCTGCTCCTGTTGAGGAATAATGCCTAAACTTATCCTTGCCTCAACCTCACCGAGAAGATTATCTTTACTTAAGCAAATCGGATACACACCCGACCTCATCTTTGCCCCTGAGATAGATGAAACTCCTCTCAAAAAAGAGCTGCCTTCAGCTTTAGTAAAAAGATTATCTTATGAGAAGGCTAAGAAAGCGCAAAGAGAGTATCAGGATGATATAATACTTGCAGCTGATACCGTGGTTGCAAGAGGAAGAAGAGTTATCGGAAAACCTGAAGGAACAGAGGAAGCGCGCGTTTTTCTTAATTTTCTCTCAGGTCATAGGCATAGAGCCTATACGGGAGTTTCAGCAATATACAAAGAAAAAATAATTACTAAAGTTTCACATTCCACAGTTAAATTTAAAAGAATTTCTGCCGAAGAGTTGGATTTATATATAGCTTCTCAGCAGTGGGAAGATAAATCAGGCGCCTATTCTATTCAGGGTATGGCTAATATGTTTATAGAATATATTATCGGCTCTGATACGAATGTAATCGGGCTAAACTTAAATATAACTTACAAAATCTTAAATTCTTTAGGGTTGAAACCGACGGTCGGAAGCTAAAGCATCTAAATATTTATGCTTAACTGCTTAGTTGCAAAAGCACTTAGCTGTAATTCTATACAGAAGATAACTTACATATAAATTAAGCTTGGCAATAAAATACAGCTATTTTAGAAGCACACCTTTATGCATATAATTAATATGTGCTTATATTTTAATTACATATCTTATATTAATAACTTAAGATAAAAAAATTACTTAAGAGTTAAATCTTTATTACAATTCAACTTTAAGCTATGATATTTGTATAAACTGCTGAGCATATTGTCGCAATAGATTCTTTTACCCGCCCTTTCCTTCTTCTTAAATCGAATATAAGAAATTGATTAATAACCTTACCTTTCATAAGCTCACTAATCTCCTCTTCAAGCAGCTCTTGTTCAAAGCGCAATCTCTCTAATTCTTTAAAATATTTTATTTCTTCAATCATAAAAAGCTCTAAAAGCCAGTTAATATCACCATTGTAGCAGGAATAACTAAACCCTATACCCCATATATTTAACAAAATCTTAATAAAAAGTTAACAAAAAAATTTAAATTTATAAAACTGCACATTCCTGCAGCCTCTCGATTAAGTAAAAATTCTTTCAACCCATTTTGACATTATATCAAAAATAAATAATTATTACACTTAATTTTTGTTATTTTTTAATATAAATTAACTTTGTAGGTCATATTTATTTATTAGGCATTAAATAACTTAGAAAAAATTATGAATTATAAAAACTTGTAAATATTGTGATTTATTACTATTCTATGATGTGTAGTGTTTATTGGTAATTGGAGATAAAATTAAATGAATATTCATGAGTATCAGGCAAAACAAGTGCTTGCAAAATATGGGGTATCGGTACCGACGGGAGAAGCAGCATTTAGCGTTGAAGAAGCAGTTGCTGCGGCTAATAAGTTAATTCCGGCTGATACTAAAGACAAAGATTCTATTTGGGTAGTGAAAGCTCAAATTCATGCAGGCGGCAGAGGTAAAGCTGGTGGTGTTAAGGTTGTTAGAACCATTGAAGATGTAGAAGCGGAAGCAAAAAGAATGCTTGGCATGACCCTAATCACAAAGCAAACCGGTCCTGAAGGAAAAATGGTGAGAAGGCTTTATATTGAGAAAGGCTCTCATATTAAGAAAGAATATTACTTATCTTTAGTTCTTGATAGAATGACAGGCGGCTTGGTGTTTATAGCATCCACCGAAGGCGGAGTGGAAATTGAAGAAGTAGCTGAAGCCCATCCTGAAAAAATAGTAAAAGTTGCAGTTGACCCTGCATATGGAATTCAGGATTTTCACCTAAGAAAGATTGCTTTTGGGCTCGGCTTCGAAGGTGATAAAGTTAAGGCTCTTTCTAAGCTTGCTCGAAGCTTATATAATGCGTTCATCGCAACAGATGCTAATCAAATTGAAATCAACCCGCTTATTGAAACTACGGACGGTAGCATATTAGCACTTGATGCAAAAATTAACTTTGATGCGAATGCTCTTTACAAGCACCCTGAGATCGCCGAACTTCGCGATGAGCATGAAGAAGATCCGCTTGAGGTTGAAGCTCATAAAGATGATCTTAACTATATTAAGATGGAAGGGAACATCGGTTGCATGGTAAACGGTGCCGGGCTTGCGATGGCTACTATGGATATCATTAAGCTTTACGGCGGCTCACCTGCAAACTTTTTAGATGTTGGCGGCGGAGCAACTAAAGAAAAAGTTACTAAAGCTTTTAAATTAATTCTTTCGGATAAAAACGTAAAAGGCATTTTAGTTAATATCTTCGGTGGAATTATGAGATGCGACATTATTGCGGAAGGAGTAATTCATGCTGCTAAAGAAGTCGGCGTGCAGGTGCCTGTAGTGGTAAGGCTTGCAGGAACAAATGCTGATAAAGGCAAAGAAATGCTCTCCTCTTCAGGGCTTGCTTTAATTCCGGCAAATGATTTAGCTGACGCAGCTCAGAAAATTGTAAGTGCAATCAAATAATTTAAAGGTTAATAAATGTCTATTCTGGTAAATTCTAATACTAAAGTAATATGCCAAGGTTTCACCGGAGCACAAGGCACTTTCCATTCCGAGCAAGCAGTTGCATACGGCACGAAAATGGTTGGTGGTGTTACTCCCGGCAAAGGCGGCACAACACACTTAAATCTTCCGGTATTTAATACCGTAGATGAAGCGGTTAAAAAAACACAAGCTAATGCGTCAGTAATTTATGTCCCGCCTGCATTTGCAGCGGATGCTATTTTAGAAGCAATAGATGCTCAAGTTGAGCTTATAGTTTGTATCACCGAAGGTATCCCAGTCTTGGATATGGTAAGAGTTAAACGCGCATTGGTCGGCTCAAAGTCAAGGCTTATCGGCCCCAATTGCCCGGGCGTTATCACCCCGGATCAATGTAAGATCGGTATTATGCCGGGTTACATTCATAAACCCGGTAAAATCGGTATTGTATCAAGATCAGGTACTTTAACTTATGAAGCGGTTGCACAGACTACTGCTGTAAACTTAGGGCAATCCACCTGTGTCGGAATTGGTGGTGATCCCGTAAACGGTACTAACTTCGTAGATGTACTGGAACTTTTTGTAAAGGATGAAGAAACCGAAGCAATTATTATGATCGGTGAAATCGGCGGTACTGCTGAAGTCGATGGTGCAAACTTTATTAAAGAGTCAAAAACCAAGAAACCCGTAGTCGGGTTCATTGCGGGAATAACTGCACCTCCTGGTAAAAGAATGGGGCACGCAGGTGCAATAGTTTCAGGCGGACAAGATACGGCTGAAAGCAAGATCGAAGCAATGAAAAGTGCTGGTATATTTGTTTCCGAGTCTCCTGCAAGCTTAGGAACTACAATGCTGGATGCATTAAAATCCAAATAAGCTTTATAACTAATCACATTTTAAAAGCACTATTAGTTCCGAAAAAACTAATAGTGCTTTTTTATCAGAAAAATTATGTAAGCAAATCTGGAGATAGTAAAAATGATATGTTAGAAATTATTAAAATTAAATCGTGAGTATATATAATGCGTATTATCACCGGAAAACATAAAAACCGAAAAATACTTACCGCCTTAAAAGGTAACAATGCTAAAAACTTTAGGCCAAGCACCGAAAAAACTCGAGAGGCTATTTTTAATATTATTAATAGCGCAACCTTTGAAATTGAAAATTTTATGAAAAGTGCAAATGTACTTGATTTATTTTGCGGCTCAGGTGCATTAGGCCTAGAAGCATTATCGAGAGGTGCTAAATTTGTAACTTTTATTGACAAGGAACCATCTCATATTGCGATCTCTAAGCAAAACGTAGAAAATTTTAATGAGCTTACAAACTCTGAATTCATAGTCTGCGATGCTACAAAGCTTAAAAGCAATTATAAGAAATATAATTTAATTTTATTAGACCCCCCTTACAATATACCAAATATTATCACCTCTTCTCTTAAAGCTTTAGAAGAAGGCAATTGGATTGATAACCAGAACTTTATAATTATTGAGCACGCCAAAAGAGACAAGTTTGTTTTAAGCCCGGAATATGAAATTCTCTCTTCAAAAGTATATGGCTCTTCAGCACTCACAATTTGCAGATTTTTAGGCCATAAGTAAAAAAATGCTTGTTTTATGTGATAACTATGATATATAAATGACCCATGACAGGATGATCCCGTAGCTCAGTTGGTAGAGCAATTGACTTTTAATCAATTGGTCACGCGTTCGAGTCGCGTCGGGATCACCACTTAAAATAAGGGTTCGCCTTATTAGCTTCAGATTAAAAATTCTTCCCGTGCTACTCTAGTGCTACTTATTGCTCTTAATTTTTAAGCTTAGATGATTTAAAGTTTAGTTTTTTGTTAGCAGTCAAAGGAAAGAACGAGCAAATTTTTAGCTTAATATTATAACTTGCATTCAGGTTACCCATTTTTATAGTGCTATTTTAGTAACGAGATTCAGACTATAATATTTCATTTCTAATTTATAAGCCCGGATTAATTATTTTTCTGGGTTACCATAAAGTTATTTAGTGCATATTCTATCATCCCTTGGCAGAAAGCTTTGGCAATTTCGTTTGATGCTTCCTTATTTTCCAACAGGAATTTATATAATATAGCTGTTAGAGTATTAACATCATCTTTTGAAGGAACTATATTTGCATCTTCGATTATTTGAAATACTATTTCTGAAGCTTTCTTCAATATTTGAGTATTTAGTTCTGAATTATTTAATATAGATGTCGGGCTTTTTTTATTGATGTATTCAAATAAATCTATACCTAGGGCAGTAGAGATTTTTTCAACGGTTTCTTTTTTTTTTATATTCTTGTAAATTATATTATCTATTGCTTTTCGAGATATTCCAATATTTTTAGCAAGATCAGCGGTAGTTAAATTTTTAAAGAATAAAATTTTACGTATGATTACCCCAATTTCACTCATTCTAATATTTTAAAATCCACATTATTAATTATAGCTTGTAAACTAGCAGCTGTATTAGGTAATGTCTATATTTCTAAGACGGGTAATGAAAAGATACCCTTTACTTTATGCACAATTTTTGTACAAATATTTCTACTTTTACTTGCATAATAGTTTATGAAGCTATATAATAACAAAAAAGAGCAGCTAGCGCTAACTAACTACTCTTTTTTATGTGAGGTCTGATAGAGACCCCTAAAACAACCAAGTTTAGTCTATCAAACCTCCGTTAAAATACAAGTAAATTAACCGATAACTATACCTAATAGTTATTAATACTTAATGGAGCGTTTATAAAAGATTCAGCACAAGCACAAATCTATGGCACAATGGCAAGAGATCTGGAAATTCATCATGATTTAAGCAGAAAAGCATATGGCATTGCTACCATAACCGTAAATAAAGCTATAGGATATGATCCTACCACGGGAGAAGAGATATTTGAGCCCAGATGGTTTAAAATTCATATTACCGATGAAAGCTTAACTAACTTTTATAAACCTTTACTACTTAAAGATAGAAAAGCTATCTTTGTCGGGGAGCTGGACATTATACAGGCCGGCATGGATGTCAAGTCATTATTAAAGTAGATAACCGCTTAGGAATAGCTCTTATGCCTAAGGCATTCAATGATTAAAAAAGCATTTTAATTTTTAGCATTTAAATGAAACATAATTGATAAGAAGTAGAACATTGCTGATAAAGCAATGTTCTACTTCTTATTTATGGAGTTATGCATATGTTAAGTACATAACTATTTTTAGGATATTATAATCAATCTTCTTGTACAAGAAGAATAAAAACTTTACAAAAAGAAGATTAGTAAAATATTCATATCCCGCTATAAAACCCAGTAAATAAAAAATTTAAAAAAAATATTTTATTAAATTATTATAGAAATAAGAAACTACTAACTCATTTTTTATTTTTTTCTTGAATTAGGTGCACTTCTTTTTCCTTCGGCAGAAGAGCAGTGATCATTATGCTCACGTGTTGATGTGTAATGGTTAGAGCTCATCTTATTACTTAAATCTTTTAATTCATTAGTAACCTTATTACTTAATTTTATAGATATATTTTTATTTATTTTCCAGCTATCTGTAAGTGTTGTTGTAAATTGCTTGGCAACAAGCTCCCGCTCACCACAACTTCCTATTAGAGGAAAAGCGGCAAAAGCAATATGTAAATGTCTTGAAGCTACTAATATTAAATCATCAAGGTCATTTGTTCTTGCTATTGCTCTACGTGATAATTTCCTAGTAGCTTCTGCGTGCTCAAGTAATGCACCACTACCTTTAATTTTCGGATAATGAAATAATTGCCATAAATTATCTGCAACCAAACCAACGCCATGTTGAGTTAAGCTGTGATTAGGTGAATACTCCTCCAAATCCTTTTCTATTTTACTTAAATTATTTAATGCATTTTGAACCCTTGTACCTTCGTTTCCCTCAGGAGCATAACCAGGAATCCGTAAAAATGTAGTTTTAGGTATATGGTTATAAAAAGTTAAAATCACTTCTGCTATATCGCTAAGCGTTGTGCAAATCAAATAGTAATTTCTTTGTAGTTTTCTATCTTTATCTTCTTCAAACCTATTTAATCTAAGACTATATGACTCTATTTGCTTGACTAATTGATTAGATAACTCAGTTTGTATATTTTTTAATTTAGAATTTTTAGGATTTTTTTGAACGATTCCTTCTAGTTCTGCAAGCTGTGCTTCCATAGAATTCAAATTATTTCCTTCGCTTTTGAGATCTTGTTCCATCTTCCTAATCTCTGTTAGTTTAAAACGTTGACTGTTATATGACTGAAGAAAGGGTGTTACTTGTGAATAGAGCTCGTTCCTATCGTTTCCATCGAGAATAGAAATAGCGCTAAGAAAGTCATAGAGTCTAGATCTTTGTGGTCTAGGATCAACAGTCATAGCATCGTTGTCATTAATAATGATCCCTTCTACAGCTCTTTTTATGCCACGCTCTATTAATCCATATGCTGTAACATGGTCTCCTTGCGCAGAACCTAGAACTGACGTCCCTCTACCTTTAAGAGCAAGTTTAAATTCTCTATCTTTATGGTCTATTCTAAATTTTGCAACAATCTGCTTGCTTGGTTCATTTCTCATCTTCCAACCAGTTTTTCAGTATATATACTTAGATTTCGAATATATTGTTAGTAAATTTTTAAGCAAAACATAATATATAAAAGGTATTATATAAATATTAAAGTTTTACTTAACTTAAAGTAATTATTGATGTAAATCAAATAAATTACTTTCCTTCTTATTACAATTAATTTTTAGACTATAAAGAATGGAGAATACAAACCAATTTTATTTTTTTGATTAACATTAAAACTAAACATATTCAGGCTGTTTAGAAATTGAATCAATATAGTATAATTACTTGATGGCTTATATATTTTTGTAAATATTTAAATATTCACCACCCTTACCAATTGTATATTAAACAACATAGCTCATGCTTTAGTAACTTGTTGCTGAATATAAGGGATATTAGTATTCTTTGCCCCCCAAGTATTGGAGGAAGCAAGTAATATCTCAGGGTTATATATTCTCTTTGGTTAAGGTTAATTTTTCCATCCAGAAGAACCGTTATACCTAACTCTTTACATTTATGGTTTATCTTATCCCATAAGTACTTATTTGCATTATTCCAATTATTTATAACCAACTTAGGTAGTAAAATATATTCGTATTTATTATAAGAAAACTGTCATAAAATCGTGTAAAGCTGTTATATCTGTGATAGGTAGAGGTATATAGTTTAAAACCAGGATTGAAAGTTATAACATGTATCACTTTTTATATCAGCATTAACTTTACTTTCAATTTGTAGCGACTGATAACGATAGTCACAAGATTTAGACAAATTAGTTAATATAAAGAATTTTTAGTAACCAACAATACAAGCTTCTTTATTATTTTTAGTTCTAATATTGTACTCAATACTTTGTGTGGTATATCGCAAATGACTGTCTGTGTATATTTTTTCTATACTTGAAGAACCATTGAGCACTCTAAGAGAACTAGGTGTCAGATCTTCTAAATCAGTAAGATTTACTTCGCGAAGCTTTGGTAATTCGGTTAGTACTGTTAAATCATCAACCTTGGTATCGCTAATTGATAATATTTTCAAATTTCTTAAGTTCTTAAGTTCGGAAATATCACTTATTGAGTTGCTTGTAAGATATAGCTCCTCTAATGAACTAAGCTGTCCTATACCTTTAATACTTTTTAAGCCTATTTCCGTTAAATCTAATATTTTTAATCGGCTATTTTTCAAAAATGCAATGCTAGGAATTTGATTTTGCCTTAGATAAAGTTCAGATAAATTTTCTAGTTTATTCAAAGTTTTGAGATCAGTTTTACTTGATAAATTATTACCACTAAGGTTAAGAATCTCTATTTGTGGAAAATTTTGGATAAATTTAATTTGTGTAAGCTCATTATCACTTAGATCCAACTCTATTATACTTGGATCATTTAAGGGCAAATATTTTAAGATGCTTTTATCACTTATATTTTTATTACTAAAATCTAAAACTACGCTTTTCATATACCATCTCCTTATTTTATACTAAAATTAACTTAAACTGTCTAAATATTAACAAACTTTCCACGCCTTTTCAATTTTAATTACTTAGTACAATTATTAATAATATATAAATTTATTCTCTCACTATGTAATCCAGGTTACACCTTACTGCATGCTCTTCCCTTAACGGAGAAAATATTTTTTGAATTAAATTTATTACTACATTCTCAACTTTAAATGTACCTTCCTTATATAAATCCCGTAGTTTTCTTAACCGTTCAATATAAAGCTCCATTGGTTCATTAACTATTTTCTCATAAATTTGTTGAATACTATAATTAACTGGTTTGATCTCGGTATATTGCCCCCTCCTGTTTAGGCTATATTCTTTTTTAGGCATTATTACCGTTTGTTGATATTTGTGAGAAAACTCCTTTTCAGTCTCAGCTTTTATCCTATGTGATTCTTTTTGGCGAAATTCATCTCCCGTGACTAAGCCGGAAGCTGTAAACGTCGGAAGATAAAAACCTAAACAAGATGCTATTGTTGAAGCATTATTAGCCATCCCTTTATGGTCAAGTTTCATAGCATATTTACACTTCATTCCTATATTTCTTAATTCTTGCTCGGATTTATTAAAATGGATTTCGATATTATTTACTTTTCCAGGGTACTTCATAGATAAAACATTAAAGATATTTTGGCAAAATCCATTAATTTTATCATAATCATTATTGAAGTATTGATGTGAGGTAAATAGCTTTGCAGGGTCAGTTTTTCTACTATTAAGATTAACTTCATCTGCTGTATACTCTTTTATTATTCCGTTAAGTTCTTTGTTAAACATTCTTTCATATCCCTTTTTCTCTTCATCATTATCACCACTTATAAATATTTCTTTTAGTATTTTTTTATAAAGTAAAAATGAATCCATCAATTTACCAGCAATGATAACCTTATTAGGTTTATGATTCTCAGCAAACAATTTACTTAATCCTATTGATTCAAGTATCCCTTTTTCTCCTCTAATTAAACCGAAACATAATATATTGTTAGGGCGCTTAACTAATATATCTATGATTTCTTCCTCTCTTGAATCTACAGACGATGTTCTTGCGCCTAAAATAAGCTCTTCACTTATGGGGTCAACAGTATAAATGCCTGATATGAAAACGCCCTTTCTTTTTTGTTGATCTAGATTTAATTTCCAATTTTTAATATCTCTTAAGCTTGTATATCCCTCTTCTAACTTTTCCACTTCATCAAGAGGAATTAATCTATGTGGTCTCAGATGCCCAATTCTCTTAAGATCATCAATAGTTTTCTCATAATTAGTTATGTCATGTGTATTTAAAAAATGAATTTTATCCGCTAAAAATAATTGCTGTCTTAACATTTCCACGGCTTTAGGAAAATGTTCTAGCGATCTTTTAAAGAATTTATATTCTAGGCAGTTAACTACTATTTTGACATTTAAACTTTTAAGTTCTTTTATAAAGTCTTGTGTAAATAAGGAGCCACTTCCTCTTTGGATTGGTTGTTCACTAGTTATGTCTATCTCATCTAATCTACTTCCTATATAGAATATTTTATCTTTATCATTATAGTCGTTTTTAAGGATTTCAAGTAGTCTTTCTTGAAGTTTTTTAGTAGATAATATAGCATGGTCACCTATAGAGATTATTTGCTTTTTATCTATTAAAGCTAGTTTATCTTCAGGGATAAAATTTTTATTTTCTATTACTCTTATAGTATTTATACCTATTTCATTAAACTTTGCTACAAGCTTATCCATTAAGTCTCCATCTCCTTCTCGAAAGCCGTCCAGCTCAGAATTAGAAACAAAAATTATGGTATTTTGAAACTTTAATTTTTCTTCATTATTAAGTGTATAAAAAGAATCATGTTCTATTGTATTAAATAAGCTTTCTTCCTCAATTTCAACCTCAGCCTCAGCCTCAGCTTCAGCTTCAGCATCTACTTCTTTTTCCTTTTCTTTCATTTTTATCTGTATATTTATTAAATTACAACGTTTATATAACAAGTATTTACCATTTTCTATATTTATTTTTAATTAAAACTAGAAGTCTAATCTTAATGGTCATTATTTGTATTTAATATTATATTGATAATAGAAATTAAACTTATTATCTAAAATTATTTCCTCAATTCATAGATTTTCAATATAGGCTTACCTATTGCCCGCCATAACCAGAGGTATATTAAACAACTTGATCATGTTGCTCAAATCAAAGTTGAAGTATATTTTCCCTATACCCTGTTATTTAAGTGAGTTTAACCGATTGAGGCATACCCAGGTTAGTCATTTTGTTAAGCATATGGCAACCAAGTAATGTTTCTGTATCTTGATTGTCCCATTTTCTAGATCTTAGTTTCGCACCTATAATGCTTTTATATCGG